>JACRBC010000105.1 GCA_016213245.1 Candidatus Solibacter usitatus
AACGGCTGCGCGTTCAGGATCGCCGTGTCCCCCGCCGTCGAATACCGCGTATGGCCGATCGCCATGTTGCCCGGCAGGCTGTTCAAGACGCTCGCCGTGAAGATCTCCGCCACGTGCCCCATCGACTTGTGGCAGTGGACCTCCTTGCCGTCGCATGACGCGATGCCCGCGCTCTCCTGCCCGCGGTGCTGCAGCGCGTGCAGCCCCAGGTGCGCCAGGTTGGACGCCTCCGGATGGCCCCACACCGCGAAGATGCCGCACTCCTCGTGCAGCTTATCCAACGGCACGTCGAATCCGCCCTCAGGCATGGACTTCGGCATGGAGTATCGCCTCCAGCGCGCCGGCCCATACTTCCTTCAGCCCGCGCACGGTCGTCTCGATCAACACCTCGCCCCGGTTGCTGACGCTCAACTTGCCCTCCGCCGTCTGCCCGATCTTCACGGCAGGGACATTGTACACGGCGGCGATCTTCTCCACTTGCGCCGCGTCGGCCGTCGAGATCACCACCCGCGAAGGCCCTTCATGGAACAGCAACAGCTCCGGCCGCAGGTCGCTGTCCAACTCGATGGCCGCGCCCACTCCCTTGCCGAACGTGCTCTCCGCCACCGCCCAGGCCAGCCCGCCGTCGCTCACGTCGTGCGCCGACTCCGCCGCGCCGCTCAGCACGATCTCCCGCACCGCGCCCTGCACCCGCTTCTCAAACTCCATGTTGAGCGCCGGCGGCAGGCCCCACATCTGCTTCAGGATCTGCTTGGCGTACTGCGTCCCGCCCATCCGCGTCAGGTCCGCATCGCCAGTGCCGCCGATCAGGTATACATCTTGTCCCGCGCCGCGGAAGGCGATCCCCACCGGCGCCTGCGTCTTCATCAGCCCCACGATCCCCATCACCGGCGACGGGAAGACCGGCTCCCCCAGCGTCTCGTTGTACAGGCTCACGTTCCCGCCCGTGATCGGCGTCTCAAAGAACGCGCAGGCGTCCGCCATCCCCTCGATCGCTTCCACGATCTGCGCCATGATCTCCGGACGCTCCGGGTTGCCGAAGTTCAGGTTATTGGTCGCCGCCACCGGCAGCGCGCCCACCGCCGCCAGGTTCCGGCAGCACTCGGCCACCATCAGCTTCGCGCCTTCGCGCGGGTCCAGGTACGTGTACCGGCCGTTGCCGTCCAGCGACATCGCGATCGAGACGCCAGCCTCCTTGATGCGCACGATCGCCGCGTCGCCCCCTGGCCCCTGCACGGTGTTGGTCCGCACCGTGTAGTCGTACTGCTCCCAGATCCACTCCTTGCTGCACAGGTCCTGCGACACCGCCAGCGCATGCAGGTCCGCCGTCAGATCCTTCGACCTGAACTCCGGCGCCTCCATCGGAACCGTCCGCGGCGGCTTGGTGTACGGCCGGTGATACAGCGGCGCTTCGTCGGCCAGCGGCCTGCTCGGGATCTCCGCCACCACCTCGCCGTGATCCTTCACCCGCATCATTCCGTCGTCCTTCACCACCCCGACGATGCGCGCGTCCAGCCCCCACTTCTTGAACACGTCCAGCACTTCGGATTCGCGCCCCTTGTGCGCCACCAGCAGCATCCGCTCCTGGCTCTCCGAGAGCATGATCTCGTACGGCGTCATGCCCGTCTCCCGCTGCGGAACGTGCATCAGGTCGATCTCGATCCCCGTCCCCGCCCGGCTGCCCATCTCGCACGTCGAGCACGTCAGCCCGGCGGCGCCCATGTCCTGGATGCCCGCCACCGCGCCCGTGTGCATCGCCTCCAGGCATGCCTCCAGCAGCAGCTTCTCCATGAATGGATCGCCCACCTGCACGTTGGGCCGCTTCTGCATGCTGTCTTCGGTAAATTCGCCCGACGCCATCGTCGCCCCGTGGATGCCGTCCCGCCCCGTGCGCGCGCCGACGTAAATCACCGGGTTGCCGATGCCCACCGCCTTGCCGTAGAAGATCTCGTCCCGCTTGAATACGCCCAGCGCGAACACGTTCACCAGCGGGTTGCCCGAGTAACTCGGCTCGAAGACCGTCTCGCCGCCCACCGTCGGCACGCCGAAGCAGTTGCCGTAGTGCGCGATGCCCGCCACCACGCCGTCGATGATCCGCCGGTTCCGCGCCCCCGTTTCCGCATCGTCCAGCGGCCCGAACCGCAGCGCGTCCATCACCGCGATCGGCCGCGCGCCCATCGTGAAAATGTCCCGCAGGATCCCGCCCACGCCCGTCGCCGCTCCCTGGAATGGCTCGATGAAACTCGGATGGTTGTGCGACTCGATCTTGAACGCGATACACCAGTCGTCGCCGATGTCGATGATCCCCGCGTTCTCGCCCGGCCCGCACACCACCAGCTTTGACCTCGTCGGCAGCTTCTTCAGGTGCACGCGGCTGCTCTTGTACGAGCAGTGCTCGCTCCACATCACGCTGAAGATCCCTAGCTCGGTCAGGTTCGGATGGCGTCCCAGGATGGAGACAATCCGCTCGTATTCGTCCGGGGTGATTGAGTGCGCCGCGACGACTTCCGGTGTGATCTGGCTCATTGTCTTACTCAGAGCCGCGACCGTTAGGGAGCGGGAACCCATCAAAGCCGCGACCGTCAGGGAGCGGGTACCCGTCAAAGCCGCGACCGTCAGGGAGCGGGTACC
>JACRBC010000107.1 GCA_016213245.1 Candidatus Solibacter usitatus
GACGGCGAGTCGCTGGGTGAATTGAATTTCCTCCAGCTCTCCAAGCAGGAGCTGATCTTCGGACCGATGCAGATTGAGGCGCGCATCAATCAGGACCAGAACATCTCCAAGGACCTCACCTTGTGGAACCAGCAGGGCAGCCAGGTGTTGCGCGGCCAGATGCTGGTGCTGCCGGTTGAGAATACGCTGCTCTACATTGAGCCGATCTATATCCAGGCCTCCGAGGCCCGGATGCCTCAGCTCAAGAAAGTCGCAATAGCGATGGGGAACCGGCTTTTCTATGCCGATACGTATGAGGAAGGGCTGGCCGAACTGGCGGGGCTGCAGACGCGGACCACCCCCGCCGACAAAGCCGCGCCGGCGGCGGCGGCGCCTTCCGCGGCCCAGACTCCGGACCTGCAGCGCATGCTGCAGGAAATCGGCGGCCGGCTGCGGCGATACAGGGAACTGATGGGTCAGGGACAGTATGGGGAAGCAGGCAAGGAGATCGAAGCGGTGGAAAAAGTGACGCAACGGAAGTAAACAGGTATCCTCATTGTGGTGATGCAGCAAGAACAGGCAAGCCGGGGCAGCATTCTGGTGGTCGATGACGATCCCGGCATCAGGAAGGTTGTACGCGCCATGCTGGAGATGGCCGGCTACAACGTTTCAGTGGCCACCAATGGCAAGGAGGCGGTCGCCGCGCTGCTCGAGGGGCCATTTCAGATCGTCCTCACGGACCTTGTAATGCCTGAACAGGAGGGGATTGAGACGATCAAGCAGATCCGGCGGGACTATCCCGAGATCAAAGTGATCGCCATGTCGGGCGCCTTTGGCGGGGACTACCTGCGGATCGCGGGCTACCTGGGGGCACACGCGACACTCACAAAGCCCCTGCGAATGGCCGAGGTGTTGCAGGCTGTGGCCGACGCCCTGGCGGAGGGGTAGGCGAGCCTGCTTAGTCGGTGGCGATGCGGCGGCGGAAGCGGCTCGAGACGTTCGAAAGCGCGCGGCGGTTGCGGCGCGTTTCCTGCATCTGCTCGCGAGCGTTTTCCACGGCATGAACCACCGGCTGGGAGTGGGATTCAGCCGCGCCCCAACTGAAGATCACCGAGACGGAACCAAGAGAACGGAGCTGGAAGTCCCAGAGCCGCTCGGAAACGAGTTGAATCCTGCGCTTGGCGGCGGCGCCCGTCTCACGTCCGAAAATGAGAATGAACTCATCCTCTGAGATGCGGCAGGCGAAATCCTGTTCGCGGGCCAGCGACATAACCAGGCGGGTAACCGAGGCCATCAACTGCTCCATGGCCGGTTTACCCTGATCGGCCAGCAGGCGGACGTAGTCCACCACGCTTAGGGCAAGGGCCAGACCCGTGAAGGGGAGATCTTCCTCCAGCAGCCGGACGAATGCGGCAGCCTCGTGGAATCCGCCGGGGATCAGAAGTTCGGACTGGGTCTCGGCAGAACGTCCGGGCGTTTGTCCGTCGACGGGGCGGCTGACGGGCATCTGGACGACATTTGTGCGGGCCTCCGGAAGCGCTTCCTGGCTGTCGAAGCCCAGCGGCAGGAGTTCCCCGGCCTGGTTGTCCGCCACGGCCGGCTCAGCCGCTTTGATCGGCTCGGCCACGGTTTGCGGTTCGACCGCCGCAGCCAAAACAACGACTTCGGGCTCCCAGAACAGAGTCTCAACCGTCTCAGCCGGGGGCGCGGCCGGTTGGGCGATCTCTTCCAAGCTCTCAGGGACTACGGCCGGCTCAACCGCGTCAGGCTGCACCGCCAAAACCGGAACGGCCGGCGCCGGCCCGGAAAACGGCCCGGCGGCAATCGCCGGATGGGCGAGAGAGTCAGTTTCCGGAGCAGCGGCCACATCCGGCTGGCTGAGCAGCCCTGCCAACTCGGAGAATTCGCCGGCGACAGCGGCGGCATCCTCGTCCCGCAGCACTTTGATCCGGACTACCTCGGCCTGGTCAAGGACAGCCGCTGGCAGTTCGGCGGATTGCGGCGCTCCAGGCGAGAGCGGGGCCTCAACCGGCGCATCGACTGGGATGGCGGCCGACGGCACCTGTGTCGGCAATTCGGCTTCGATGGGCGCGGGGGTCTGCGGCCGGGCTGCGACGGCAATGACGGCCGGGCCGGACTCGACCGCAGCCAACGTGGTGCTGAGCCCGAGCCCAACCGGCGGAACTGCCCCGGCGAGCGCGGGCGCCGCGGCTTGAACCATCGCCGGAGCGGCTTCCACGGCCGGCACGGATGAGTGAACGGCGGGGGCGACCGGCGCGGCGCCGAGCGCCAACTGGGGCGCAAGTTCCTTCGGCTCGAGCACCGGTTCCCGGGTGGACGCCACAGCCGGCTCAACTACTTCCCTGATGGGAGCCGCAGCCGGCTCAACCGGCGGCGAAGCGTCCACAGCCGCGGTTGCAGGGGCGGGGTGGGGATAACGGCGGAGAAAGACCTCCTGGGCCCACGTCGCGCCTTCACTCTGCGGATGGGCCGCCGGTTCTGCCACGGGAGGCGCCTGCCGCCTGCGCGCGCGTGAAGAACGCTCCCGCTGCGCGCGCTCGAACAGCTCGCGCGTATCCACTTCCTGGGGTTCGGCGGCCGGGGCAGCCGGATAGGCGCGTCCGGCCGGCTGGGCCTGCGCGGCCAGCTTCAAGCTCGGGTTGGCGGCCTGCGCCGCGCGCGGACTCGCCAACCTCTGTGCTTGCGCCACGACGTCCAGCGTCTGCTTCTGAACCCGCTCGATGATCTCCTCGCGCTTCTCCCGCTCATCCTGGCGCACGCGCAATTCGATATTGACTTCCCGGAGCTGCTCGTTGCTGCCCTTCAGGAAGTCGCAGATCAGCGCGACGAACGCTGCACCGAGAATGACGACCAGGCTGACGAAGACCTGGAGTTCGATAGCACCCATGTAAATACCCTAAGCCAGATTGTAGGGGTTGACCGTAATAGATCAAATAGGACTATGGACTCAAATCCAGTTAGTACCTTAGCTCGTTTCCTGGAGAGCGTTCGTACTAGAGAAACCGGTGAGACGCCGTATGCGTACTAGGTAATTCACCCGAGCAGGAGGCTCAATTGGCCGGCCACGGGCGGCGCACCTGCCCGCTGGAACCAGGTCGTGCCGGGGGCATGGTGGTGGCGGGCACTGAGGGATTGACCGGAGAAACCCCACTCAGTTCCGTCTCTGTGAACTTGAGAGTGCGGTCGATGACCATCTCCAAGGTGGAGCCGCGTTCCAGCATGGCGTCCGGGCCCCTGGTCATCAGGACGCCCATCAGGCCGGCGGCCGCGCCCGCTGCCGCGCCGATGCCGGCGCCGGTGCCCGAGCGCGCTGCCACTCCTCCGATCATCGTTCCCCAGCCGGCCGCCTCGCCCACTTTGGTGGCATCGCCGCTCTTGTTGCCCTCACCCTCCACCTTGCCCTCGGTGCGGTCCAGTTTGCCCGGGTTGGCGCCGTCCATCGTGCCGAGGGAGGCTCTGAAGTCCCGGGTCACCCCGTTGGGCAGGGTCAGCGCGTCGAAGCGCACGAAGATCTCGGCGCGGCCCTTCACCTTGCCGGCGCGCTTGACCTGGGTGACGGTGCCGGTGACGTAGGCTCCGGGCGGAATGACGATGCGGCCCTCGGCCAGTATGGGGAAGTTGGTCTGGAGATACAGGCGGTCGCCGACGGCGGCGGTCTTGGTGCTGACGCTGTTGATGAGTTGCAGCGGGATCTTGGTTCCAGCCGGGATGGAGTAGAACCTTGGCTCAGGTTGCGCCGGCTGGAGGCCGGCTGGCTCGGCTTGCGCCGGCTGGACGCCGGCGGGAGTTCCTGCCTGGTTTCCCCAAAGGCCGATGGTCAACACGGTCAGGATGCATCCGTCTTGGATCCGCATGGTGGTCTCCTGCAACTAGCGTAACGCCTCGCGGCGAACCCGGGGCGCTGCCTTATTGAACGTGGCGCGGGGGAAGTTGGTTGCGCAAAGGCAACCGGAGGATTCTGGTGTCGGCCATTTCACCCATGCCGAGTTCGACCTCCGGATCATCCTGCGTGGAATCGGCGAGTTTCACGCGGATTTCGTACATACCGGGCAGACCCTCGGTGGCGCCGGCATAGCTGATTTGATCGGGTGAAACGCTGTTGCCGCCCACGCGCACGGCCAGCAGCGAGGGGTCGGCCAGCGGGGAGGGGGCCCGGGGCGCCCGCCGGCTCAGTTGCGGCGGAATGGTCGGGCCCAAGCCGGTGGCGTAGAAGATCACCACCTCGGACGGGGTGGCCGGCTCGGTCTCCGAGACCCACCGCAGCGAAGAAGCATGGCGGGCCAGGACCCAGCCGTTCGACGATTCAAACAGCGCCGGCGCATACTGTTGCAGATCCACGCGCACGGCCGGGCCGGCAATGCCGTTGCGCGCCAGGACGATGGAGGCGGGCCCGGGCGCGAATTCAGCCGGAATGGCGAAGACCACCACCTCCGGCGACACGTACTCGACCGGCGTGAGCAAGCCGTTCACCGTCACGGTCACGCCGGTGCCGGGCAGGGTCACCGGCAGGACTCCGCCCGACAGGTCGGAATCCTGGCGGGCGCGCGTGCTGAAGGAAAGGTCTCGCCCCATCAGGGCGACCAGCGTGTTCGGGGCGATTCCGAAGGGCCGGCCGGAGGCGAGGTTGACCGCGCTGGAGGCGGCGTAGGACGGCGCCTGCCGCGCTTTGTCACCATCCTCCTTTGCGACGACCGGAAGGAGGGCCAGCGCCCACAAGGCTGGGCGAAGGAGCATCCGATGAAAATGGTAGTGGAGTTGGCGATTCTTGTCGATACCCCTCCAAACGGAGGGTGATAGATCAGGGACGGCAGGCGATGGCTTTGCGCGACATCGTGGCGAGAGGGATGGAGTCAAGCTCAGTCCAGGCGAACCAGCGATAGCCCCTGGGGGCCTTCACCGCGGCGGCGGAAAAGACTTCGACGGTGTAGTCGTGCCGGGTGATGGAGTGCTTGAACGATCCGAGCAGGCGGCCAGGAACGGCTGAGGGGAGCAGGCGGGCCTCGGGCAACTCCCAAAAACCGGCCATTTGCGGCTCCGCCGAGCCTCGCTGGCGAAGCAGCACCTGGCCTTTCTTCTCTACGATCAGCAGTTGTATGGCGAGCCGTACGGGATCGCGGCGGCGGAGTTTGACGGGTAGTTCCAGCTCGCGGCCGAGCGAACGGGCGGCGCAATGGTCGCGCCAGGGGCAGAGCAGGCACTGAGGGGACTTGGGGGTGCAGACGGTGGCGCCCAGTTCCATCAGCGCCTGGTTGAAATCAGCGGGCCGGCGCGGGTCGAGCAGGCGCTGGGCCTGTTCGCGCAGGCGGACGCGGACCGAGGCCGAGCCGATGTCGCCCTTTTCGGCGAAGGCGCGAGCCAGCACGCGCAGTACATTGCCATCCAGCACGGCGTACGGCAGGCCGTGACAGATGGAGGCGATTGCGGCGGCGGTGTAGTCGCCGACGCCGGGCAGGGTGCGGATCTCCTCGTATGTAGCGGGGAAGCAGCCGCGCCCGGCGATGATTCGCGCGGCGCGCTGCAGGTTGCGGGCGCGGGCGTAGTAGCCGAGGCCGGACCAGAGTGCGAGAAACTCCGGCTCGGGGGCGGCGGCGAGTTCCCGGGCTCCCGGGTAGCGCGCCAGGAGCCGCTCGTAATAGGGGATCACGACCGGAACGCGGGTCTGCTGCAGCATGATCTCCGAGACCAGGATGTGCCAGGGGTCGCGCGTGCGGCGCCAGGGCAGGTCGCGGCGGGCGGTGCGATACCAGTCGAGCAGGAGGCGGGTTGCCAGGCGGAGTTTGGTCATCGGAGAGAGCAGAGGCCGGTTGATACAATGATAGGCAAGTGGACGATCTCCTGCGAGTCCGCGGGGCGCGGGTTCATAACCTCAAAAACCTGTCTGTTGACCTGCCTCACAACAAGTTGACGGTCGTGACGGGCGTGTCGGGGTCCGGCAAGTCGTCCCTGGTGTTCGACACGATCTACGCCGAGGGCCAGCGGCGCTATGTGGAGAGCCTTTCCGCCTACGCCCGGCAGTTTCTGGACCGCATGGAGAAGCCGGACCTGGACTCCATCGACGGCGTGGCGCCGCCTATCGCCATCCGGCAGAAGAACACCACCCGCAACCCGCGCTCCACCGTGGCTACGTCGACCGAGATCCACGACTACCTGCGGCTGCTGTTCGCCCGCGCGGGCGAGACGTTCTGCCCGGGTTGCGGCGAGCGGGTGGACCGGGACACGGTGGACCCGGTGTCGGAGAAGATGCTTGCCCAGAGCGCGGGGTCGAGATGGTATGCACTCTTTCCGGTCACGGCCTTCCAGCCGGGCGATACGGCCGCACTGCGCGACCACCTGTTCGATCTCAGGAAACGCGGCTTCAGCCGGCTGTTTCAGGCGGGGCGGGTGTTTGAGTTTTCGACGCCGGAGTCGCTGCTGGAGGTCGATTTTTCGCAGCCGGTTCACGTGCTGGCCGACCGGTTGGTGATGAATCCAGGCCAGAAGCAGCGTATCGTCGACACGGTGGAGACCTGTTACCGCGAGGCGGGCGAGGTGGTGTTTGAGCAGGCCGGGGAGCCCGATCCGAAGCGGCTGAGGTTCAGCCAACGATTCTGCTGCAACACCTGCGCGCGCGACTTCATCACGCCGGAGCCGCCGCTGTTCAGCTTCAACAACCCGTACGGCGCCTGCCCCAAGTGCCAGGGATTCGGCAATACGATCGACTTCGACATGGACATGGTGATACCGGACCCTTCACTATCGCTGGCCGAAGGCGCGGTGCACCCCTGGACCAGGCCCCAGTATGAATCCTACGGCAGGGAGTTCCGCTCCCGCGCCGGCGGCAGGATCCGCCTGAACACGGCCTACAGCGAGCTCAGCGGCGAGGAGAAGGCGCTGGTTGTGGAGGCCGTGCGCAAGTTCTTCGCCGAGGTGGAGCGCAAGAAATTCAAGGTGCACGTGCGGGTGTTTCTGAGCCGCTACAGGGGCTATACGGAATGCCGTGACTGCGGCGGGGCGCGGCTTCGCCCGGAGGCGCTGAACGTCCGGGCGGGCGGCAGGACCATCGCCGAGGTGGCGCGCATGAACATCGGGCAGGCGGTCGACTTCTTCGCCGAGTTGCAACTGGGCCCGGAGCAGTCGGCGGTGGCCGACAAGGTACTGGTGGAGATCCGGCAGCGGTTGGGGTTCCTGAACGACGTGGGGCTCCACTACCTGACGCTGGACCGGCTTTCGTCCACCCTTTCCGGCGGCGAAGCACAGCGCATCCAACTGGCCACCTGTCTCGGATCGCGGCTGGTGGGAGCAACCTACGTTCTTGACGAACCATCCATCGGCCTGCACCCGCGCGACACCGGCCGCCTGATCCGGATACTCCAGGAGCTGCGCGACCTCGGCAACACCGTTCTGGTGGTGGAACACGACGCCGACGTCATGCGCGCCGCCGACCATGTGGTCGACATCGGACCGGGTGCGGGCGAACTGGGCGGACAGGTGACGTTTCAAGGAACTCTGGCCCAGATGCTGGCCGGCGCTTCAAAACGCGCCGGCTCGCTGACGGCCAGGTACCTGAAGGGCGAGTTGCGGACTTCCCTCAAGACGGAGCGCCGCAAGGTGGACCGGCGCAGGATGCTGCGCTTCCACGGCTGTCGCGCCAACAACCTGAAGGGTATCGACGTGGAGATTCCGCTGGGTGTCACGGCGGTGGTGACCGGCGTCTCCGGGTCGGGCAAGTCGACGCTGGTGCACGACGTCATCCACAAGACGCTGGAGTCCCGCTACCGCCGCGATCTCTCCAAAGCAGGCGCTCCGCCGGAGGAGCCCGGGCTGGGAGAAAAGGTCGAAAAACAGACCTGCCGCAGCGTGGACGGCGCCGGGCTGGTCAGGGAACTGGTCCTGGTCGATCAGTCGCCCATCGGACGAACGCCGCGCTCGAACCCGGTCACCTACTCCAAGGCCTTCGACCTCATCAGAGAACTCTTCGCTTCGACGCCGGAGGCCCAGCGCCGCGGCTACGCCGCCGGGCATTTCTCATTCAATATCGCAGGCGGCCGTTGCGAAGCCTGCCAGGGCGACGGCACCGTCACGGTGGAGATGCAGTTTCTGGCCGACGTGGAGCTGATCTGCGAGGACTGCCGCGGCACGCGCTACAAGTCGTCGATTCTCGACGTTCACTACCGGGGACTGAACATCCATCAGGTGCTGCAACTGACCATCCGGGAGGCTCTGGCGTTCTTCGCCGACCAGACAAAGCTGGTTGCCCGCCTGCGGCCGATGGCCGACGTCGGGCTGGGCTACCTGCGGCTGGGCCAGTCGGCCACGACGCTCTCGGGGGGTGAAGCGCAGCGCGTCAAACTCGCCGCCCACCTCACGCAGGCCGATTCCAAGGGAATCCTCTACCTCTTTGACGAGCCGACCACCGGGCTTCATTTTGACGACATCGCCAGGTTACTGGACGCGCTCGACCGCCTGGTTCTGAAGGGCGCCAGCCTGCTGATCATCGAGCACAACCTCGAGGTGATCCGCCATGCCGACTGGGTAGTCGACCTCGGCCCGGAGGGCGGCGATGCGGGCGGGCACGTCGTCGCGGCAGGCACGCCGGAAGACGTGGCGGCTTGCCCTGACAGCCACACCGGCCGCTTTCTCAGAGAGCTGTTTTGTACGGCCCTCTAGTAATCCTATTCTTACTGCTCTATATTGAAATTTGAGCGATCATCGCTCAATTTTCAAGGACAGTGGCACAACAGTGTTCTACCAAAGAGCGCGTCTGATCCGTTTGATCCGCCAGACGATCAAGGCCAACCCGGTCACGGCGCTGATCGGCCCGCGCCAATGCGGGAAGACGACCCTGGCGAGGCAGATCGGCAGGTCGGCCGGCGCCGCCTACTTCGACCTGGAGGACCCCGTCAGCCTGCAGCGCCTGGCCGAACCGATGACGGCCCTGGATCCGTTGCGCGGCCTGGTGGTGATCGACGAAGTGCAGCGGCGGCCCGACCTCTTCCCGGTCTTGCGCGTCCTGGCCGACCGGCAGGGACCGGGCTGCCGCTTTCTCATTCTCGGCAGCGCCTCGCCGGAGCTTTTGCGGCAGGGGTCGGAGACCCTCGCCGGGCGCATCGCCTTCGTCGAGATGGGCGGCTTCGACATCGAAGAGGCCGACAAACGCGGCCT
Organism: Candidatus Solibacter usitatus; assembly: GCA_016213245.1. Lineage (GTDB taxonomy): Bacteria > Acidobacteriota > Terriglobia > Bryobacterales > Bryobacteraceae > Paludibaculum > Paludibaculum usitatum_A. The sequence goes on from JACRBC010000107.1 coordinate 9,142, forward strand.
GAAGAAGCTGTGGTGGCGCGGCGGATTCCCGCGCTCCTACACCGCCGAGAGCGACCAGGAGAGCCTCGACTGGCGGGCCAACTTCATCCGTACGTTCCTGGAGCGGGACATCCGGGAGTTCGGCGTGCAGGTTCCGCCCCCCACGCTGCGCCGCCTCTGGATGATGCTGGCGCACTATCACGGGCAGACCTGGAACGCCTCGGAGATCGCCCGTTCGCTCGGCGAGTCGCACACCACCGTCAAGCGGCACCTCGATATCCTCAGCGGCGCCCTGGTCGTCCGGCAGCTGCAGCCCTGGTTTGAAAACGTCGGCAAGCGGCAAGTGAAGGCGCCGAAGGTCTACATCCGCGACACAGGCCTGCTGCACAGCCTGCTGGGCGTGGAGTCCTTCCAGGCGCTGGAGGGCCACCCGCGGCTGGGCGCCTCCTGGGAAGGATTCGTCGTCGAAGAGATGTCCAAGATCGTCGGCGAGCGGAACATGTACTACTGGGCGACTCAGTCGGGGGCCGAACTCGACCTGATGTTCGTCGCCGGAGGCAAGCGCTACGGGCTGGAAGTGAAGTACGCCGATGCGCCAGGGCTGACCAAGTCGATGCGCATCGCCCGCCAGGACCTCCGCCTGCAGCAGTTGTTCGTCGTCTACCCCGGCGTGCAGACCTATGATGCCGGCTCGGGCGTATTCGTCCTGCCCATGGCCCGCCTGCGCCAGGAGCTGGCCTCGAGGCTCGACCTGGCGCGGTAGCCCCGGCGCCGGCCGCCGCCCCCGCTAGAATGAAGTTGAGATGATCCGGCTCGCCTCACTCCTCCTGCTGGCCCGCCTGCAGCAGCCCGCCGGTCCGATGGCGGAGGCCTCGGCGCACCTCGACGCCGGCCGCTTCGCGCAGGCCATCGATCTGCTCCAGCCGCTGGCCGAGAAGTGGCCGGACGACATCACCGTACGCTTCAACCTGGCGCTGGCCTACAGCCTGGCGGGGCGCGACGAGGACGCTATCGCCGGCTTCCGCAAGGTCCTGGCGCTCAAGGCCGGCCTGTATGAGGCGCAGCTCAACCTCGGCCGGCTGCTGGTCAAGTTGGATCGGTTCGCCGAAGCCGCGCCACTGCTGGAAGAGGCCCTGGGCCAGCGGCCTGCCGGCGGCAAGGCCGCCTACCTGCTCGGCCGCGCCTACGCCGGCGGCGGCCAGTGGACCAAGGCGGTGGCGGCGCTCGAAAAGGCTGTCGAAGTTGATCCCGGCACGGCCGACATCCAACTGGAGCTCGCCGTCGCCTGCGAAAAGGCGAAGCTGCCCGAAAAGGCCGCGGCGATCTATCGGCGTTTCCCCGACAATGCCGCCGCCCGCGAACGCCTTGGCCTCATCCTGCTCGATTCGGGCGACGCCGCCGGCGCCATCGAGCATCTGGAAGCGGCGCGATCGAGCAGCCCCTCCCCTGCCCTGCTTTACGCCCTGGCCACCGCCTACCTGCGCGCCAAACAGCCCGATCAGGCCATCGCCGCCGCCGCCTTGCTGGCCGCCGCCGAGCCCGCCGACATCCGTGTGCGGCTCTTCTACGGCCGGCTGCTGCGCGATCAGAAGCGCTATGACGACGCCGCACGGCAGTTCGACGCCGCCGTCAAGATCAAGCCGGACTCCGGCGAGGCGTGGAACGAGTTCACGGCCATGCTCCTCCTGCTCAAGCAGTACGAGCCTGCTTTGGCGGCGCTGGAGCGCGCGCGGCAGCTCAACGGCGAAACGCCGGCCTACCACTACTTCCGCGCCACCATGCTCGACGCGCTCCAGCAGCCCAAACCGGCGCTGGAAAGTTACCGGAAGTTCCTCGCTCAAAGCGACGGCAGCCATCCAGACGAGGAGTTCAAGGCCCGGCATCGGGCCAAGGCCCTCGAAAAGGCGGTGAAGCGATGATGCGGCGTTCGTTGCTGGCGGCGCTGTTTCTCGTCCCGGCCGCGCCGCTGGCCGGCGGCCTGCCCGAAGTCAGGCAGGAGCCCGACCCGTTGCGGCGCTTCGAACGGGCGCTGGACCACGCCGATCAGCAGACCAAACTCGCTCGCGATCTGATCAAGTACGGGGGCAGCCGCACCGAACTGCTGAAGTCGCTGGACGAGGTCGCGCAGGCGGCCGCGCTGTCACTGGAATCACTGCGGTCCACCGGCAAGCGTCCCTCCAAGCTCGCCAAGCAGTACAAGAGGGGCGAACTCAAGACGCGGGGGCTGGAAAAACAGCTCTCCGATCTTGCGCTGGCCTTGAGCCTGGATGACCGGCCGGCCGCTGAAAAGACGAGGGAGCTGGTGTCCACGACGCACGAGGAGTTCCTGCTCGGCGTGATGACCGGCAAGTGAACGGTCGAGGAGAACCGCCATGAAGCCCTTCCTGACGCTGACCATGGTCCTGCTGGCCGCGCCGCTGGCGGCCCAGAAGGACTTCCTCACCGCCGACGAGGTCGACCAGATTCGTGAAGTGCAGGAGCCGAACCTGCGCATCCAGCTCTATCTCAAGTTCGCCCGCCAGCGCATCGACCAGCTCGACCAGCTCTTCGCCAAGCCCAGGACCGGCCGCAGCGGCATGATCCACGACCTGCTGGAGCAGTACACCGGCATCATCGAGGCCATCGACACCTACGTTGACAACAGCATCAAGCGCCAGCGGCCGCTCACCTCTCTGGCCGGCGTGGCCAAGACCCAGCGGGAAATGCTGGCCGAACTCGAAAGGTTCGCCGGCCTGCCTGCGCCCGACAAGGGCCGCTTCCAGTTCGTGCTGGAGCAGGCGCTGGAAACCACGCGGGACAGCGCCGAGTTGAGCGAGCACGATTTCCGGGAGCGCACCCGCGCCATCGAGTCCAGGGAAGTGGACATCCGCAAGGAGCGCGAAGAGATGCTCGCGCCCGAGCGCAAAGAGGAGCTCAAGAAAGAGCAGCAGAAGATCGAGGCCGAAAAGCAGGGCGTCGCGCCGGGCAAGAAGAAGCCCTCGCTGTACAAGCCCGGTGAGAAGCCGGGCGAGAAGCCGGAAGAGAAAAAGACGCCCGGGAAGAAGGACTGAGCCTACGCCTCGGCCGCCGGGAGCGAATCGGCGGCGGGCTCATCCAGGTACTCCTCGCGCAATATCCGGAACACCGACATCGCCACCGAGAAGATCACCGGGCCGGCGAACAGGCCGATGAATCCAAAGGCCTGCATGCCGCCCATCAGCGCGAAGAACACCACCAGCGTGTTCATCTCCGTCTTCCCGCTGAGAATCCACGGCCGCAGCAGGTTGTCCGTCATGCCCACCGCCAGCACGCCCCACAGCGCCAGGAACAGCGCCTTTCCCCAGGCGCCGTTGAACAGCAGCACCAGCACGCCGGGCGCCCAGATCAGCGCCGGCCCCACGAGGGGCACGAGCGAGGCGAAGGCCGCCAGCGTCCCCCACATAACCGGCGCGGGGAGGCCCGTGAAGAGGAAGCCCAGGCCGGTCAGCACTCCCTGCGCCGAACCGACGGCGGCGATTCCGTAGATATTGGCCACGACGGACTGCGTGATAGACCCCATCAGTTCCTCCGTCCGCCCGTGCGGCAAAGGCAGCCAGCGCACGATCCCCCGGCGGATCGCATCGCCTTCCAGAAAGAGGAAGAACAGCACGAACAGGCACAACATTCCATCGCCGATGGTGGAGGTCAGATTGCCCAGCAGCGAACCGCCCCAACGCACCAGGCCCTCACTCCACGACTTGGCCCGGCCGGCGGCCATCGACTTGACGTCCGGGGCCGGCACGCCGGTCCTGGACGCCACCCACTGCACGGGTTTGTCCGCCACGTTGCCCAGCCAGGTGCCCCAGCCCCCTTCCTGGGCGCTTTGCTGGGCCAGTTGCGCATAGAAGCTTCGCGCCTCGTTGACGATCGTCATGCCCAGCATCCCCAAAGGCGCCAGCACCAGCGCCAGCAGGAGAAGCGTCGCCGCCAGCGAGGCCAGAGCCGGCCGCTGGATCCGGGAGGAGATGCGCTGGAAGGCCGGTTGAAAGGCGATCGCCAGCACAATCGCGAAGAAGATGGGCTCCAGAAACGGCCGCAACAGGACATAGACCAGACCCGCGGATCCGGCCGCCAGCGCGAGGAGAACGGCGAGCGCCAGGCGATTGCCGCTTTGAACTGCCATGGGATTCAGGGTAGCTCAGTCACGCTGATGAGGCGCGATTCATCCGGTTGGGGCTCGATGCGGATCTCGATGCGCTCCTCCGGCATCAACTCCGGAAAGCGCTCGGCCCACTCCAGCACCACCACCGCGTCGCGGCTGAAGACCTCGTCCAACCCAAGGGACTCGACTTCGGCGGCGGTGTCCAGCCGGTAGAGGTCGATGTGCAGCACCTCGCCCATGTCTCCGTACTCGTGGATCAGCGGGAAAGTGGGGCTGGAGACGTCCTCGGCCCGGGCCGCGCCCAGGCCCTCGGCGATGCCCTTGGCCAGGGTCGTCTTCCCGGCCCCGAGATTGCCGATCAGCAGAGCGACGCAGGGCCGCGTCCAGCCCGCCGCCAGCCTGGCGCCGAGCGCGATGGTCTCCTCCTCCGTACGGGCGATGTAGCTGCGGCTGTTCATCGCTGGATTTCGCGGATCGCCGCCGGCAGGAGCCGGATGAGGTCCGTGGCCGTCAGGGACTGTTCGGTCATCTCCGCGGCGCCTAATTCGCCGGCCCGCCCGTGCAGCCAGACGGCGGCCACGATGGCCTCCTCCCTACGGTCCGGCCATTGGGCCATGAGGCCGGCGATCAGCCCGGTGAGCACGTCTCCCGAACCGGCCGTGGCCATGGCCGGCGTGCCCGTGGGATTGACGAATGCTCTCCCGTCCGGCACTGCGACGACGGTTCGCTGCCCCTTGAGCACCACCACCACGTTCCTCTCGCAGGCGAAGCGGGTGGCCACGCCCAGCCGGTCGGCCTGGATGTCGGTGGCGGTGCAGCCGGCCAGCCGGGCCATCTCGCCGGCGTGCGGGGTCAATACCCGGCAGGGCCCGGGGCCGTGGAACGAGGTGCCCGCCAGCGCGTTCAGCCCATCGGCGTCCACCACCACCGGCAGCGCCGATTGCGCGAACAGCCGTTGCGCCAGCGCGGTCATCTCCGGGTCGCGGCCCAGTCCCGGGCCGATCGCCAGGACGTCCTTTTCGCCGGCGTCCTCGGTCACCGCCTGTGTCATCAGCTCGGGCGCCAGCGAAGTCACGGTCCGCCGCTCTTCCTCCGACGACGCCACCGTCACCAGCCCCGCGCCCGCCTTCAGCGCGGCCAGACCGGCCATGGCCGCCGCGCCGCCCTTGCCCGGCGCTCCGCCCACCACCAGCACGTGTCCGAAGTCGCCCTTGTGCGCGCCCCGGGCGCGGGGCGCGAAGAGGCGGCCGAACATCTCCGCTCCGGCCAGGTTGAACTTCAGCGCCGGATCGTCTTCGAGCATCCACGGCGGAGTGCCGATTTCCACCACGTGCAACTCGCCCACCCGGTCGCAGCACGGAGGCATCACCTGCTCCAGCTTCGGCGCGGTAAACGTCACCGTGTGCGCCGCGCGCACCGATTCACCCTCGTCGTGCAGCCCCGACGGCACGTCCACGCTCACGATTCCGGCTCCGGGAAAGGCCGCGTTGATCTCGTGGATCAGCTCCAGCGCCCGGCCGTGCGCCGGACCCTCCAGGCCCGTCCCCAGCAACGCGTCGATCACCAGCGTCGCGGCCCGCATGCGCGGCTCCACCGTATCGGAGACCGGCACGCCGGCCATCCGCAGCATGCGCCACTGAACCGCCGCGTCGCCGGTGAACTGGTCCGGTGGATACGCCAGCACCACGTCCAGGCTCGCCGGATGATGGCGGATCTTCAACTGCCGGGCGATCACCAGCCCATCGCCGCCGTTATTGCCCTTGCCGCACACCACGACGATGCGCTGCCGGTCCAGCGGCGCGTAGCGCCGCTCCAGGAATTCCACAACGCGGCAGCCGGCATTCTCCATCAGCACCAGGCCCGGCATGCCGGCATCCATCGTCCGGCTGTCGATTTCCCGCATCTGGGCGGGCGTCAGAATCTTCATCTGCGGCCCCCTTTCCCCCTTACACCGCCGCTCCGGTCACGCGCGCCTCCAGGCGGCGCAACGGCTCCGGCTCTCCCATCACGATCAGGTAGTCCCGCCCTTCGATCACCGCGTCGGCCGGCGGGTTGAACAGCATGCTGCCGTCGGCCCGCCGGATGGCCAGCACGATCACCTTCATCTCGCTGCGGATGCGCAGATCGGCCAGCGACCGCCCGGCGATAGCGCTGCCCTCGGAGACCTCCAGTTGTTCGATCCGCACGTCGATGCCGATGCCTGTCGTGGCGAAATCCAGGAAGCGGTGCACGTGCGGCCTGAGCAGCGACTGCGCCAGCCGCGTCCCGGTCATCGAATACGGCGCGAAGACCGAATCGGCGCCCACCTGGCGCATCTTGCGCTCGGCCTCCTCTTCGGCGGCGCGTGCCGCCACCCGGATCTTCGGGTTCAAGGTCTTGGCCGAAATCACCGCGAACAGGTTGTCGGCGTCGGTCGACAGGGCGGCGATCAGCCCGGCGGCGTGGGCGATGCGCGCGTCGCGCAGCGTCTCGTCTCGCGTGGAATCGCCCAGGCACGCCAGGTAGCCGTTGCGAATCGCCCAGTCCACGCGCTCCTGGCTGCGGTCCACCACCACCAGCGGCACGCCTGCCTGGTGCAGTTCCGCCGCCGCGCCCCGCCCCACGCGGCCGAAGCCGCAGATGATGTAATGCCGCTCGAGTTTGTCGATCATTTTCTTCGCCCGCCTCTTTTCCAGCAGGTTGCCGAACTGGGATTCGATGATGGTCTGCGTCATGGTGCCCAGAGCCAGCAGCATCGTGCTGACGCTCAGCAACATGTAGAACGAGTTGAACGCCCGTGCCGTCTGGCTCAGCGGATGGATTTCGCCGTAGCCCACCGTGGTCATCGTCAGCACCGCCATGTAGAAGGCGTCCAGCCACGGGTAGCCGGCCACCAGGGCGAAGCCCACAGTCCCCGTGGTCACCGTCGCGGCGATGGCCGATCCGACAAACAGCAGGCGGCGCTTCAATCCGGGCATCGTCAAACCTTCCTGGCCACGATCACCGTCATGTCATCCTGCAGTTCCGCCGAGGCCGTCCACTTGGTCGCCTCTTCCACCACCAGCGAGGCCAGCTCCTCCTCATCGCGGCCGGCGTTGGCCAGCAGCAGCTCGATCAGCCGCTCCTCGCCGAACATCTCGCCGTAGGCGTTCTCCGGCTCCGTGATGCCGTCGGTGTAGCACACCAGCAGGTCGCCGCTCTCCAGCCGCACCTGGCTCTCCCCGTAGCGCGCGAACGGGAACGCGCCCACCACCATGCCGTTGGAGTCCAGCGGGATGGCCTTGCCCTGGCGGATCAGTACCGGGGACAAGTGCCCGGCGTTGGTGTATGTCAGCGTGCCGGTCGGCTCGTCGTAGACGCTGAAGAAGAACGTGGCGTACTTCTCCGGAGCGGTGGAATCGTACAGTTGCAGATTCAGGTTCGATACCAGTTGCGCCGTGGACAACCGCGGAGCCGCGTAGCCGTCGCCCATGCCCACCGACGCCGCCTGTGCCATCTCCATCGAGTGCCGCAACTGGCTGCGCATCGCCGATTGCAGTGTCGCCATCAGCAGCGCCGCCGAGATCCCCTTGCCCGCCACGTCGCCGATGCACAGCGCCAGCCGCGTCTCCCCCATCGCCTGGTAGTCGAAGTAGTCGCCGCTCACCGTCCTGGCCGCGTTGCAGATGGAGTGAATCCGCAGCGAGCCCAGCCCGCCCATCGCCCTGGGGTGGAGCTGCGCCTGCACTTCCCGCGCGATTTCCAACTCCGCTTCCAGCCGCTGCCGCACTTTCTCCGATTCCAGCAGCCGCTCCAGGTTGCCCGCCATGATGTTGAACGACGTGCCCAGCTCCGCCAATTGGTCGTTGCCCGTCACCTGGATGCGGTGGCCCAGGTCGCCCCCCCGGATGCGCACGGTGGCCTCATACAGGTCGTTGACAGCCTCGGTGATCGTTCTCGACAGCGAAATGCCGATGTAGGCCGAGACCAGCTCCACCAGCAGGAAGATGATCGCCAGCCCCGTGAACACCGTGATCAGCACCGGGATGTCCGTGTTGGTCTCGACGCTGAAGACGATCTTCAGCGGCCCGGAGATGCGCGTCGAGACGCCCAGGAAGATGCGCCGCACCGTGCCCGGCTGCGCCCACTCCGGCACCGGCAGGAAGACGCCCCAGCGCAGCCGCAGGTCCAGCGCGCTCACCGCCGGCGGAATCGTGCTCGTCCCCGGCGGCGCTCCGTTCAGCGTCTCCCCCGCCACCGGCGGGTGCAGCCGCAGGTCCAGGTTTCTGGTCTCGCGCGGGTCCAGACTGATCGGCGTCAACTGGATCTCGCCCAGCTGAGGAGCCAGGGATTGCAGAAACATCCGCGTCACCGGCACCAGCACCACTACTTCCGACCGCGGCCCGCCCGTGTGCACCCACAGGTGGTAGGTCTTGTCCCGGATGACGATCCCCGCCGTATCCTTGTGTCCCTCCGGAGGCACTTGTAGAGTGGAATCCTCGGGGTAGCGCACCTCCTTGCCGTCCTGGTCGTGCACCAGCACTTCCAGCCCCGGAAACCGCTCGCGGAAGATGAAGCCTGCCCGCCGCACCGCCTCCACGCGATTCTGCGGCTGGGCGCGCATCAGAGACGCAGACACCTGCCTCAGGTTGTTTACCCGCCGGTCCATTTCGAAGCTGAGCAGGTAGGCGGCGATCTGTCCCGAGATCACCCACACGCTGCCCAGCGCCAGCACGGCCAACAGCAGTACCGGGACTACCGCCACGAAGAGGTAGGCGACAATCAGGCGGTTCCTCAGCCGCCAGATGGCCCCGCGGATCAGCCGGATGCCGAACCGCCACAGAACCACCAGCCCCAGCACGCCTGCGCTGGCCTGCAACAGCAGTTGCAGACCCGCTGGAAATCCAAGGAAACCGCCCGCCAGGACCAGAATGCAGAGGACGGCCAGCAACCTCTCGGCCCATCCAAGGGCGCCGATGCGCTTCAACCATCCGGGGGACGCCATTCGCGTTCAGGTTACCTGATCCGGCGGCCTCTTAGGGCAAATCCCCGAACGCCCTGCTCCGCGGCGGCTCGACCCCGCTCGCCAGGCCTCCATCCTGCGTCCCACCTGCCAAAGGGTGTATCAAGGTAGATGAAAGGAATCCGGCCATGTCGATCCGGGATACTGAAGCACTCGAATACCATTCATCCGAACCGGCGGGAAAAGTCTCCGTCGTTCCTACCAAGCCCTGCCGCACGCAACGTGATCTGTCGCTCGCCTACTCGCCGGGGGTCGCCGTCCCCTGCCTGGAGATCCATCGCGATCCGGCTCTTGTCTACAACTACACCGCCAAGGGCAACCTGGTCGCGGTCATCTCCAACGGCACCGCAGTCCTCGGCCTGGGTAATATCGGGCCCGCCGCCGGCAAGCCCGTCATGGAGGGCAAGGGCGTCCTCTTCAAAAGATTCGCCGATATCGACGTCTTCGACATCGAGCTGGACACGCTGGACCCGCAGGAGGTCATCCGCACCTGCCAGATTCTGGAGCCCACTTTCGGCGGCATCAACCTCGAGGACATCAAAGCGCCCGAGTGCTTCGAGATCGAAGAAACACTCAAGCGCACCATGAAGATCCCCGTCTTCCACGACGACCAGCACGGCACCGCCATCATCTCCGGCGCCGCCCTGGTCAACGCCCTGTCCATCGTGGGCAAGAACCTCGCCGACGTGAAGATCGTCTTTTCCGGCGCCGGCGCTTCGGCCATCTCCTGCGCCAACCACTACATCCGCCTCGGCGCACGGCTGGAAAACATCCTCATGTGCGACACCAAGGGCGTTCTCTACGAGGGCCGCACCGCCGGCATGAACAAGTACAAGGAGAAGTACGCCAGAAAAACCGATGCCCGCGACCTTACCGACGCCATGAAGGACGCCGACGTCTTCATTGGCCTCTCTTCGGCCGATTGCGTCACGCCCGAGATGCTGCTGGAGATGGCGGACCGCCCCATCGTCTTCGCCCTGGCCAACCCCAACCCGGAGATCAAGTACGAGCTCGCCATGGCCACGCGCAGCGACCTCATCATGGCTACCGGCCGCTCGGATTATCCCAACCAGGTCAACAACGTCCTGGGCTTCCCGTTCATCTTCCGCGGCGCCCTGGACGTCCGCGCCACCGCCATCAACGACGAGATGAAACTCGCCGCCACCCTTGCTCTCGCCGAACTGGCCCGCATGGACGTCCCGGACTCCGTGCGGCGCGCCTACGGCGTCGAGACCATGGAATTCGGCCCCGGCTACATCATCCCCAAGCCCTTCGACTCGCGCGTCCTCACCTCCGTCGCCCCCGCCGTCGCCCGCGCCGCCATGGAAAGCGGCGTCGCCGGCCATGCGGTGGACCTCGACGAATATCGCGAGCGGCTCGAACGCCGCCTCGGCAAGAGCCAGGAGATCATGCGCGCCGTCATCCACAAGGCGCAACGCGACCCGCGCCGCGTTGTCTTCCCGGAGGGCACCGAGGACAAGATCCTGCGCGCCGCCCAACTCCTCGTCGACGAAGCCATCGCGCGCCCCGTTCTGATCGGCCCCGAAGCCCAGATCCTCGAGCGGGCCGAAGCCCTCCACCTGCACATCCGGGGCCAGGTCGATATCGTCGATCCCGCCGCCAGCCCCCGCCTGGGCGCCTACATCGAAGAGTACCTCCGGCTCCGCCAGCGCAAGGGCGTGACTCACACCGAGGCTCCCAGCCTCGTCATGAACCCCACGCGCTTCGGCGCCATGATGGTCCACACTGGAGACGCCGACGCACTCATCGCCGGCCTCACACAGCACTACCCCGACACCATCCGCCCCGCGCTGGAAGTCCTCCCGAAGAAGGAGGGCATCTCCAAGGTCAGCGGCATGTACGTCATGATCACCGCCAAAGGCCAGCTCTGCTTCCTGGCCGACACCACCGTCAACATCGACCCGAGCGCCGAGGACCTGGCCGAAATCGCCATCCTCTCCGCCGATACCGTCCGCAGCTTCAGCGTCGAGCCGCGCATCGCCATGCTCTCCTTTTCCAACTTCGGCTCCTCGCGCCACCCCCTGGCCGTGAAGGTGGCCCGCGCCACCGAGATCGTCCGCCGGCGCCGCCCCGAGTTGGTGGTCGAGGGAGAGATGATGGCCGACACCGCCCTGGTCCCTGAACTGATGGCCGAGTATCCCTTCAGCCGCTGTGAGGGCGCCGCCAACGTCCTGATCGCCCCCAGCCTGGAGGCCGGCAACATCGCCTATAAGCTCCTGCTCCGCATCGGCGGCTGCGAAGCCATCGGGCCCATCCTGATGGGCTTCTCCAAGCCCGTCCACGTGCTCCAGCGCGGCTGCGAGGTCAACGACATCGTCCACATGACGGCCCTGGCCGTCGTCGAAGCGCAGTCGCTTATTCCACGCCCAGCCGCCCCAGCAGCTCCTCCACCTGCTCCGGCGTCACCAGCACCGGCGCGCGCATAGCCTGCGGCGTCTCGCGCAGGTCGAACGCCTCCATCAGCGCCAGCTTGGCGACGGCGAAGCGCTCGTTGTCCTGGAGCGGCCGCCCGTGCAGCCGCTCCCACTCGCCGGTCGAGGCGTCAGGCACGACGACCGAGACCGTAAACCACGCCTTGCGGTCGCCGCTGGCCGTGAACACGTACTCGCGCCCGTCCCCGCTCTCCCGCCGGCCTTCGTGGAAGTACTCGTAGGCGTAGCCGCTCTGCGAGGCGTAGTTCTTCTGCCTCCGCGCCGCCGGTACGCCCTCCAGCGGCGCTTCGCGCCGCTGGGCCGGCCACTTCACCGGTGTTTCTCCACCGGCCGCAGTTCAATCTTGCGGATGAATACCTCCGCGGCCTCGCTTTGAATCTGGATCTTGCCCGAGGCGTGGTCGCCCTCAAAGCCCTGGTTCACCATCACGCCGTTGACGTAGTAGGTCAGGTTGCCGCCCTCGGCCACCACCTCGCTGCGGTTCCATTGGCCCAGCGGCTTCTCCACATCCTTCGGCCCGCGGTAGCCCTTCTGGTCCTTCCAGTTCACGTCGCGCCCGTACCAGTTGACGCGCCCGGCGTCCCGCGTCACCCGCGCCGCGCCTTTCTTCCAGTAGAGCTGCTTGTCCGGGCCGGTCTCGGCATCCACCGTGATGCGCGGCTTGTTCGCTCCCTTCACCAGCAGCAGGTCCCCCGTGCCGCCCTCGATCATCTGGTACTCGATCGACTCCAGCCAGCCGCTGCCCGCCGCCCCGTCCACGCCCGTGCCGTGCAGCAGGATGCCGCTGTCCCGCGCCCGGTCCACGCGCGGCGCCCACGTCTTCACGCCCCACTTCCACTCCACGATCAGCCGGTAGTCCCGGTACTCGTTCACGGTCGTCAGCCCGCCCCATTCCTCGCCCGAGATCCGGATCTGCTTGCCGGCGACGGTGAAGACCTTCTTCGGGTCCTCGCGCTTGGAGTCTTTCAGGAAGACGTAGAAGTTCGTCAGGTCCCTGCCGTTAAACAGACGGACCTTCTTCTTAGGCGTAACGGCTTCGGCACACAGCAGAGCCGGCAGCAGCGAGAGGGAAAGCAACGCGCGAGGGAAGAGGTGCATGCCCTCAATTCTACGCGCGTCGGTGGCGCCGGAACAGCCGTCCGTCCGGCGGACGCCTCCAACGCCGGCGGGCAGGCCGCCCGCCGGGCTACAATCGGCCTGTCGGCGATGACACACTGGCTTGCGCTTGCGATGCTGGCCGCCGGGGCGCCCCAAGCCGCCCCGCAACCCGGCCCCTTTGCGGCCGCCTGCGCCGACTCCGAAATCGCCGACTTCGGCCTCGAATGCACCGCCGAGGAACCCTGCCCCGTCTACCTCGAACTGGCCGGCGTCGAGGCCGCCGGCACGCGCATCTTCCTCGCCGGCAACCTGCACACCGAGTCCGTCACCCTCTGGTCGCTGCTGCTCATGAGCGACGACGGCGGCGTCACCTGGACCGAGCCGCACCCGCGAATCCGCGGCGTCTCGCTCGATCAGGTGGCCTTCGTCGACCTCGAGAACGGCTGGGCTTCCGGTTACGTCACCGGCTCCATCCCCAAGGACCCCTTTCTTCTCAAGACCGCCGACGGCGGCAAAACCTGGCGCCGCATCCCGCTGTTCGAGGACACCGCTTTCGCCTCCATCGAACAGTTCTGGTTCGAGACCAAAGCCCGCGGCTTCCTGATTCTGAACCGCCGCGGCGCCTCCGGCGGGCGCTACCAGAAGATGGAGTCGATGACCGGCGGCGACTCCTGGATGATGCGCGAGGTCAGCCCCACGCCCATCGCCGCTCCACGCCCGCGCTCCGGCGCGGACTGGCGCATCCGCATCGATTCGCCCACCAGGACCTTCCGCGTCGAGCGCCGTGCCGGGGCCAGGTGGGAGCCCGCCGGCGCCTTTCCCATTCGCGCCGGCGCCTGCAAGCCCGCGCCTCCGCCGCCCCCTCCGCCCCAGCCTGAACCGCCCAAGGAGCCCCCGCCGCAGTGACCCCGCCGGACGCAGTGGAACTCGAGTTCTTCCGCCAGTTGCTCGTCTCCATCCCCGAGGAGATGGGCGTGGTGCTCCGCAAGACCGCCTTCTCGGCCAACATCAAGGAGCGGCGCGACTACTCCTGCGCCGTCTACGACGCCGCCGGCCGCACCATCGCCATGGGCGACCACATGCCCGTCCATCTCGGCGCCATGCCGTTGAGCGTCGAGCATGTACTGCGCCGCTTCACCCTGCGCCGCGGCGACGTCGCCATCGTCAACGATCCGTTCTCCGGCGGCACCCACCTGCCCGACATCACCACCGTCGCAGGCGTATTCCCGGACCGCTCCGCCCGTCCCGCCTTTTATGTTGCCGCCCGCGCCCACCATGCCGACGTCGGCGGCATGAGCCCCGGCTCCATGCCGCTGGCCCGCGAAATCTACCAGGAGGGGCTGCGCATCCCGCCCGTGCTGCTCGTCCGGCAGGGGCGCATCGACGAGGGGTTGATGCGGCTCATCCTGGCCAACGTGCGCACTCCGGAGGAGCGCGAGGGCGACCTCCTGGCCCAGTTGATGGCCATGGAGCGCGGCGCCGTGCGGCTCCGCGAAGCCGTCGCCCGCTACCGCCTTCCGCGGCTCGACGCCAATGTCCGGGCGCTCGCCAGGTATGCCGAATCCATGATGCGCGCCGCGCTCCGCGCTCTGCCTGCCGGACGTTTTGAGTTCGCCGATTCGCTCGACGAGGGCGCCTCCATCCGCGTCGCCGTCACTCTGGGCGGCGGCGGCGCGGATGGAACCGCTCTGGTCGATTTCACGGGCACTGATCCCCAGGTCGACGGGCCGGTGAACGCCAACCTCGCCGTCACGCTTTCGGCCGTCTTCTATGTCTTCCGCTGCCTGCTGGCCGAGGACGTCCCCGCCAACGCGGGGCTGATGGCCCCGCTCGAGGTGGTCGCGCCCGAGGGCACGCTGGTCAACGCGCTGCCGCCCGCGGCCATGGCGGCCGGCAACGTCGAGACCTCCCAGCGCATCACCGATGCGCTTCTCGGAGCGCTCGCCCAGGCCGCCCCGCAGCGCATCCCCGCCGCCGCCCAGGGGACCATGAACAACGTGAGCTTCGGCGGGCGGCGTGCCGCCGGCACGCCCTTCGCCTGGTACGAGACCATAGCCGGAGGCATGGGCGCATCGGCCGCCTTCGCCGGCCAGTCGGCCGTCCACTCGCACATGACCAACTCCTGGAATACCCCTGTCGAGGCCTTCGAGCACCACTACCCCGTCCGCGTCCGCGCCTACAAAGTGCGCCGCGGCTCCGGCGGCGCGGGCCGCAACCGGGGCGGCGACGGCATCGTCCGCGAGCTCGAGTTCCTGGCGCCGGCCGAAGTCACCATCCTCTCCGACCGCCGTGTCTTCAAACCCTACGGCTTGGCCGGCGGCGCGCCCGGCGCGCCGGGCCGCAATACCCTGCTCCGCGGCGGAGAAGCGAAGAGGCTGCCTGGCAAGACGCGCCTGGACGTCCTCCCCGGCGATCGCCTGCGCATCGAGACGCCGGGCGGCGGCGGCTTCGGGCTAAAATAGAGGCTCCGTGCAGAATGAATCCTACCGGTTTTCGCACCGCCAGTCCGTGGGATTGGTGTTCCTGTGCACTCTCTTCGGAGTGGCCGCGCAGTATTTCATCAAGACCAGCGCTTCCCAGCTCACCGTGCTGAGCCCGGTTGCCCTGCTGGCCAATATCCCCCTCTGGACCGGGCTGAGCCTCTACGGCGTCAGCACTGGCCTGCTCATCCTCGCCCTTCGCGACGGCGAACTTTCGCTTCTTTATCCCGTGATCTCGCTGACCTATGTCTGGGTGACACTGCTCTCCGCGGTGGTTTTCAAGGAAAGCGTCAATCCCTTCAAAATCGCCGGCATCGCCGTCATCTGCTCCGGCGTGGCGCTGCTGGGAAAGGGCAGAAGCGAGTGAAAACCCCCGTCCAATCCATTCTGCTCGTTCTGCTGGCCAGCTTCATCGGCAGCTTCGGGGCCGTCTTCCTCAAGATGGGCGCCGGCAAGCTCCACAGGAAAATCTTGTCACTGCTCCTCAATTGGCGCCTGGCGGCCGGCGTGGCGCTTTACCTGCTCTCGTTCGTCTTCTATTACTTGGGCGTCCGGCAGGGTGAGCTGAGCGTTCTGTTCCCCATGGTCGCCGTCGGCTATATCTGGACCATGGTGTGGTCCAGAATCTTCTTCGGCGAGCCCGTGACCCGCCGCAAGGTGGGCGGCCTCGCCCTGATCATCTGTGGCATGATCCTGCTGAATCTCGGGAACAGGTAAGCCCGCTCTTCCCGTTCGGGCCCTTGACACCGGAATCATGATTCTCCATATTGCGGCTAGAGGTTTCCCATGCCTTCACCCCGCCCATTGTTTCTAGCTGCGCTCTTGAGCGTCGCGTTGCTCTCCTGCTCCTCCAACAGGGGGCCGCAACCGCCCAAGCCGGGTACGCCGGGCTTCTTCTGGCTGGCCGCTCAGGCGTCCTACAAGAAGGGCGATTTCGCCGCCGCCGCCAAGAACCTGAGCAACGTAGCCCGCTCCGACAACGAGAACAAGGCGGCCGCCAAGCTCATGCTGATCGCCATTCACTCCGGTCAGGCCCAAGGCGACATGGAGTGGGTAGCCACTCTGGACGCCGGCGTCAAGGTGGCGCGCACGCGCCAGTTGGAGTTCCGCCGCCAGATCTCCGCCGCCCGTTCGGCCGCGCACCAGAATGCGATGCAGTTCGGGGAGGAGGGTCATACCTTCATGGGCGCCATCTCTGAAAACGAGGTGACGCTCTCCTGCGGCATCCCGAACATCGCTCCCGACGCGCCCGCGGAGCTCGAAAAGCTCGAAAAGGGCAGCCTGCCCCAGCCCTCCGAGGTGGATCAGATCCACAACCAGGTGTTGAACCGCGGCGTGCTGCTGAGCCTTGTGCGGCTCACCGGCGCCGGCGGCGTGGAACAAGCCAAGGCGGCCTTTGCCGCCGGTCCGGTGAAACTCTCACGCCAGCAGTTCCAAATGTACCTGGCCGGCGAGTTCGTCTCCGTGGCGGAGTTGTACACGTCCAAGAAGCTCGACATGTCCGGCCGCTTGAAGGTCATGTGCGACGAAGCCATCGAGGCGCTGGCCAGCGTTCCTCCTTCGCCCGAGCGCGCAAAGCTGGAAAAGCGGATCGCCGGGCTGATGAAGAAGACCCCGAAGACCTGATCGCCGCCTGCACCGGATCCGGAATCACGTACGGCGCGCGGTACTTCCTCGTCAGCAGGGCGTTGGCCTCCGCATCGGCGCCGCAGTTCTCCCTGGCCGGCTCCACCTTCAGGCTGCGGCCCAACCGGTAGCTGGTGTTGGCGAGGTGGCACAGGCCTGCCGGCAGGTGGCCGTCAAGAATGTCGCAATTGAGGCCGCCCCGCTTGCGTGACCGCACCGCGGCGGTGAAGTTGTCCAAGGGCGGCTGTGAGTCCCAGAGCTTCCCCGCCACCTTGTACTGGCGGACGAGTTCCCGCGTCTCGCCTCCATAGACCTGATACCCGGGGAGTCGATGCAGAGATCGCCCTCGCTATAGACGTCCTTGCCCGCGCGCACCGCCCAAATCATGCCCAGCGCGTGCCAGTGGTTGCAGGTGCGATGGAGACGGCGTGGATCGACTTGTCCTCCAGCACCTTGCGCATGCCGGCGTAGCCCCGCGGCCGGCCGCCGCCCAGTTGCGCGGTGAAGGCCTGTGCGCGCATCCCGGCGACGGCCATGTTCACACGGTCGTTGGCGCCGGCCCACGCGACCGCCTCGCGCGCCGTGAACAGGCCGGGCGCCAGCAGAAAACTGCGGCGGGTGGACAAGGCCAAACTGGGTTCCCTGGAAAGCTCTTCGCCCGCGCCCGTTACCTGAACCTGCCGCCGCGGCCCATCGGGCCTCGCGCCGGAGGCGGTGGTTCGGGCTCCGGCGGCGGCGCCGGCTTGCGCACGCGGCCGTCCAGCCGCGCCGCGATGCGCTCGTCGCGCGCCTTGGCGAACTTCGGCGAGCCCGGCTCGATGCCGGACGCCTCGGTCACCTCCGCGTCGCTCACCTCCACGGCCGTCGCCAGGTACCGCGTGAAGTGGTTCTTGATCCGGTCCTGCACCAGGCGCTGCGTGGACTTCAGGTGCAGCAGCAGAACCTCCTCGCCGGCCGCCTTGCGGAGCAGTTCGTAAACCTGCGAAGCCTTGGACAGTCGCGCCGACTTGGCCGCCGTCTCCAGCTTCTTGGCCCGCGCCTCCAGTTTCTGCCACGGCTCGATCTCCGCCTTGGTCATCTTCGTATTTGCGACCAGCGCGGCCCGTTCCTTCGCCGTCAGCAACTGCGTGATGCAGAACATCGACAGCGCGTACCAGTCGATGGGGAACACCGCGCCGAACGGGATCATGGCCTTGGCCTTGGCCAGCTTCTGGAAGGCCGCGCCGTTCAGCTTCGCCCCGGCGAGCCCGGGCGAAAACAGCTTCAGCAGCCCTTCCTCTTCCAGCGACTTGAGCACGTCGTGCGGGCTCGGCTCCAGCGCGATCTGCCGCAGCTCGGCAAACAGCGCCCGCGCCGGAATGTACTTCTCCATGCCGGCCTGGCGCGCGTTCTGGAGCTGTTGCAGCGTCCGCTCGTCGATCACGAAACCCATCCGCGCCTTCAGCCGGATCAGGCGCAGCATACGCACCGGGTCGTCGTACAGCGAGTAGTTGCTGATCGCCCGCAGCTCCTTCCGCTCCAGGTCGGAAGCCCCGTTGGTCGGGTCGATCATCAGACCGCGCGAGGCGCGGTTCAGCGACAGCGCAATCGCGTTCACCGTGAAGTCCCGCCCGCGCAGGTCCTCATGGATGGTCGCCGGCGATACCTGCGGCCGCGCTCCCGGCTTGCCGTATTTCTCCGTTCGCGCCATGGCGATCTCGCACCGCACCCCGCTCGGGAAGCGCAGTTCGGCCGTGCGCCGGTGCTCGTCCACCGAGATGATCTCCGCGTGGCAGCGCTTGGCGGCATCCTTGGCCAGCTTCAGCGCGTTGCCCTCCACCGTGAAGTCGAGGTCGCGGATCGGGAATCCTCCCAGCATGTCCCGCATCGCCCCGCCGGTCAGGAACAGGCTGAGGTTGGCTTCGGCGGCGGCGGTCTGCACCGCCGTCAGCACCAAGCCCTGGTCCGGGCTCAGGTGGCTCTCCAGGATGAACATGTAGTCGCTCATGGCTCTTCCATCTCCGGCGGTTGACACCGGCTAACCGGTCAGGACGGCGGCTCGAGGCTCAGGCGCGTGGATGGTGTCGGTCCACCACGCTCCGCAGCCGCGTGCGCACCACATGCGTGTAGATCTGCGTGGTGGCGATGTCAGAGTGCCCCAGCATGGTCTGTACGCTCCTCAAATCGGCTCCGCCCTCCAGCAAATGCGTGGCGAAGCTGTGACGCACAACGTGGGGCGTCAGATTCCTAAGGATGCCAGCCTTCCTGCCGTGGCGCCCCAACAGCTTCCAGAACCCCTGCCGGGTCATGGCGCCTCCGCGGTTGGTGACAAAAAGGTAATGGCTCGATTTCAACTTCAGCAGCGCGCCTCGACCCGATGCCAGATAGGCCCGCATCGCCTCCTGCGCCTTCCTGCCAACGGGGACAAGCCTCTGCTTCCCCCCTTTGCCGGTCACCCGGAGGAACCCCAGTTCCAGATCCAGGTCGGTCAATTTCAGACTGCACAACTCCGATACGCGCAAGCCGCAGGCATACAAGACTTCCAGCATCGCCCGGTCCCGGCATCCGCCCGGCCGTGCCCCGTCCGGAGCCCGAAGCAGGTCACCAACCTGTTGTGAGGTCAGGTACTTCGGCAGGTTCTGCCATTGCCGCGGCGCGCTGAGCAACGCCGTCGCGTCCTCGCCGATGCGGCCCTCGGCAACAAGGAATCGATAAAAACCGCGCAGAGTCGTCAGGTGCCGGGCCACCGATCGGCTGGACAGCCCCCGCGCGTAGAGCGTGTCCAGGTACTCACCCACCCGGCCGGCGCAGGGGATCGAGTCCATCTTTCTGCTTCCACAGAACTCAAGAAAGCCTTTCATATCAAGCGAATAGGAAGCCAGCGTGTGCGCCGATAGACCCTTCTCAACCCGGGCAAACGTCAGAAAGGCCGCGGCCGCCGCATTGAGACTGCCCTCGGTCACCATCGGTGCAATGATACAATACTTGCGTAATTCTTTGAAAGTAAAGGCCCGCTGGATCTGCACCCCGGCGGGCTCGCCGAGGTGGCAGTTTGAGCGGGTCCACAACCAAGAAAGTCGTCCTCGAACGGTTCGACCGGTCGCCTCTCAGAGGCTTTGTGAATCCGCAGAGCTACTTGCAGCCCGGAGGCATCGAAATCATGAGCCCCGACGGCAGCGTCGCCCAGATCCCCTTCTCCCAGGTCAAGGCCGTCTCCTTCGTCCGCGACCTCGATGGCTCCGGGGTTCTCAGCGAACGGAAAGAGTATCTCGCCCGCCCCAAGACCGCCGGCCTGTGGGTGGAACTGTGTTTCCGGGATGGAGACAAGCTTGAGGGTGTGCTCTCCAATAACCTCTTGCTGCTGGAACCCTATGGCTTCGGCTTGACCCCCCCTGAGGCCACCGGCAACGCCCAGCGGATTTTCGTCCCCCGCCAGGCGCTGGAGGAGGCAACGGTGCTGGGCGTCGTCGGCGGACGCCGCAAACGCCCGGAACGGGATACGGAGATACGGCAGATCAGGCTATTCGGCGAGGACTGATCCTTCCGGCCGGCGGCCGGCCGCCGGTCAGGAGCGCGCCGCCGCCGGCTCGTCCGCCGGTCGCGCCTCCGGCGCCACCCAGCGGGCCTCCTCGAAACCGACGTACTTGCAGATGCGCAGTTCCCCCGACTCCGCCTCCAGCGCATCGCCGATGTCCAGCGAG
This sequence comes from Candidatus Solibacter usitatus, assembly GCA_016213245.1. Lineage (GTDB taxonomy): Bacteria > Acidobacteriota > Terriglobia > Bryobacterales > Bryobacteraceae > Paludibaculum > Paludibaculum usitatum_A. The sequence continues at coordinate 29,559 of JACRBC010000107.1, forward strand.
CCCTCCGTGCCGCGCAGCGACATCCAGGCGTCGTAGAAACTCCTCGCCTCCACTTCGCCGGCCGGCGCGAAATCCCGCGGCTTGAGTGACATGACGCCGCTGGTGTGCGGCGCCCAGCGGAACGGCTGGCGGGCGCCGTCCTTCATCCGGTGGACGCGGAACGTTGGCATACCGCCCCATTTTCGCTCCTAAAACACGCGGACGTCAAAATGTTTGTGTGAGCCGCCTCACCATGGGGACCGCCGCCAGCGCGTCGGCGCGCCCCAACTCCAGCAGCCGCGCGGCCGAACGCCCGGACCACACCACGGCGTCGCGCGCCGGGCCGAGCGCGCGGGCGTGCTCGATCCACACCACTTCCACTCCCGCGGGGAGCGCCGGCAGGGGAGGCGCCACGGCGTGCAGCAGGCTCCTGGCGCCGCGCAGCCACCACGGGCCGCCGCCAGGCAGGATGTTCACCGCCACGATGCGCGTGGCGCCCCGCGCCGCGGCCGCCCACAGCGGCACGCTCGCCAGCAGGCCCCCATCGGTCACCAGCCGGCCCCCGATGCGGTATTGCGGAAAGAACCCGAACAGGGCGCAGGAGGCCGCCAGGTGGATCCACTCGATGTCCGGCGCGTCCACGGCGAAGGGCCGCATCCGCGACAGGTCCGTGATGGCCACCGTGATCGGGACGCGGGGAGAGAAGCGCGAATGGACGCCTCGAATCACCCGCTCGAAGGCCGCCCGGTCGAAGATGCCGTCCAGCGGCCGGCGCGGCACTCGCAGGCGGGGCAGGGCGCCGGTTGGAAAGTCGAGCCAGTGCTCCGCCCACTCCCCGGCAGGGCACCCGCCGGCGATCGCCCAGCCGTTCAGAGCGCCGATGGATGCGCCGGCGATCAGGTCCGGTTGAAAGACGCCTTCCAGGACCTGCCACACGCCCGCCTCGTAGGCGCCGAACATCCCGCCGCCCCCCAGCACCAGCGCCGTCCTCGGCCCGCGCCCCGCGCCGTTCATGAAAAGTGGGCCACCATGGGGGAATGGAATTCGACGCTTCCATTCTCGCTCCCGCCGTTCAGCAGGTGCTGGCGCTGGACGGCGGCGGCGGGCGGCTGATGCCGCTGCTCTGCCGGGGCCCCTTCCACCAGGGGGCAATCAGCCGCATCCAGGCCGCCGATCCGGCTTCCTGGTTCGCCGGAGCGCGCTCTCCACAGGGCGCATTGGCCGGGCTCTGGCTCTACTTCTCCCGCTTCGAGGAGTGCCACGCGCTCGCCCAGGACCTTCACACCGCCGAGGGCAGCTACTGGCACGCCATCCTCCACCGCCAGGAGCCCGACGGCTGGAACGCCGGCTACTGGTTTCGCAAGGCCGGATCGCACCCCATCCACCCGCCCCTGCGCGAGCGGGCGGCGCATCTGGCGCGGCAGTTGAGAAGCGTCTTCGATGTGGCGGTTGTTGTTCGCCTGGTGCGCCGGCGTGAGAGTATAAGGAGAAATCCATGAAGCGTTGGGCATTGGGACTACTGTTGGCCGCGGCCGCGGCCGCCGCCGTCTGGCTCGCCGGCCGCAAGCCCGCCGCGCCCGAGTCGCCGTTTGCCAAAGCGAAGCGCGGCGCCCTCACCAGCGTGCTGGCCACCAACGGCAGGACCGAGCCTCTCCATTGGGCCCCGGCCCACAGCGAGCGCGCCGGGCGGGTCAGCCGCGTGCTGGTGGAGCGCGGCCAGCGGGTCGCCGCCGGAGCCGCTCTGGTTCAACTGGACCACGACGGCGCCGGAGCCTCGCTTGCCTCCGCGCTTGCCCGCCTCGAACAGGCCAGGACGGATCTTGCCGCCATCGAGCGCGGCGGGCGCGCGCCGGAGCTGGCCGAGATCGACGGCGCGAAGAGCCGGCTGCTGCTGGACCGCGACGCCGCGGCGCGGGAGTTGGCCACGCTGCAACGCCTGGCGGCGAAGAAAGCGGCCACCCAGGCCGAAGTCAACGCCATGCAGGATCGCCTTGCGTCGCTCGATAGCCAGATCGCGGCCCAGCAGGCGCGCCGCGCGGCCCTGGTGGGCCCCGGCGAAGCCCAGGCCGCCAAGGCCCGCGTGGCGGACGCCGAAGCAGCCGTGGCGCTGGCCCGCCGGAGCCTCGAACTCGCCACCGTCCACGCTCCGTGTGCCGGCGTCGTCTACGACCTGCCGGCGCGGGCCGGGGGGTGGTTGAACGCCGGAGATCTGGTCGCCAGAATCGGCGAAACCTCCCGGCTGAAAGTGATCGTCTTCGTGGACGAGCCCGACCTGGGGCAGGTCGCCAGGGGCTTGCCCGTCGCCGTCACCTGGGATGCCTTGCCTGCGCGCACCTGGCAGGGCGTGGTGGAACAGCCGCCGTCGCAGGTAGTCGCGCTCGGCGCCAGGCAGGTGGGCGAGGTGGCCACCATCGTCGAGAACCCCCAACAGGACCTCCCGCCGGGCGCCAATATCAACGCCCGCGTCCGCCTGCGCGTCGTGGACAATGCCCTCACCATCCCCAAGTCCGCCCTGCGGCGCGAGGGCGGCGAGTTCGGCGTGCTCGTGCTGGAGGGCGGCCGCCTGGCCTGGCGCCGGGTGCGCATCGGCCTCTCCAGCGAGTCGCAGGCCGAGATCCTGGAAGGACTGCACGAGGGCGCTTCGGTCGCGCTCCCCTCCGAGCGGACGCTGGCGCCGGGAATGGCCGTGACACCCGTCTTTCCTTGACGGCCCCGTTACAGATAGTCGTAGAAGTGCTTCCGCAGCCGCCGGAAAAAGACCAGGCCGGCCGCAAGCGTGAGCACGGAGACGAAGCTGAGCTTCAGCAGCAGCGGCGTGCCGGGGGAGCGCCCCTCGAGCAGGATGGCCCGCAGCGCGAGCACCAGCGCGGCCACCGGATTGTACATGTACAGCTCCCGGTACTGATCCGGAATGCTGGTGAAGGCATAGAAGATGGGAACAATCCAGAACAGCACCATCACCGCCGACTCCACCACGTAGCGCGTGTCCCGCACGTACACGTTCAGCGCCGATGTCAGCAGCACCAGACCGCATACGAACACGATCTCCAGCGCCCACACCACCGGCAGCCAAAGCCAGTAGACGTTGACTCTCGATCCCGCCACCAGGGCGATGAACAGCAGCAGCCCGACCTGGATGGTCAGGTGCAGCGCGCTCGAAAGCACCGAGGAGATCGGCACGATCTCGCGCGGCAAGGCCACTCGCTTGATCAGCGCCGCGTTGTCGATCAGCGAACTGGTGCCGTTGCTCCATGCCACGCTGATGAAACTGTAGGGCACCAGCCCGCACAGCACGAACAGCGGGTAATGGACCTTGCCCGGCGGAGGGAAGATGCGGGTGAAGATGAACGTCAGCACGCCCATCATGATCAGCGGGTTCAGCAGCGACCAAAAGACGCCCAGCGACATGTTGCGATAGCGGATCTTGAACTCCTTCACCACCAGGTTCTGGAGCAGGAAAAGTGGATCGCGGTGCGGCATGAGGCGGGGATGGACCCGTTCCCTATTCTAGCCGCCCGGGGGCTAGTGCAGCAGATGGTCGGAAGCAACCGTCAGGTGCGGAGCCGGCTGCGCCGCGGCCAGGACTTCGGCGCTTTCCGCGCCGCTCACCGTGATTTCGAAGCGGTTGCTGTCCGAGCGGCGAATGTGCCCCTTCTCCTTGAGGAACCACAGCGAAAACTCGAGGTGCTCGCGCGGAACGCCCAACAGCTCCTCGAATTCGAAGATGCTCATGGCCGGATGCGCGGCATCGCGCAGCCGCCTGGTGTACAGCGCCTGCAGGATCGCGCGCCGCTTCTTCGGTTCCGATTCGGCATCAGCGGACTCCGGTCCGTCTCCGAAGATCTTCCAGCGCGAAAGCTGGGCGTCCCGGTGGTGAATGTCGTAGGCCGCCCTGCGCGCCGGGTCGCCCAGCACGTTATAGGCTTCGGTGATGCGCTTGAATACCTCTTCGCTGCCCGTCTCGCGATTGTCGGGGTGATAGCGCTGGGCCAGCATCCGGTAGACGCGGTGGATGGTGTCGGCGTTGGCCCGCGGATTCACCTGCAGCACCTCGTACAGGTCGTGCACCGGCTCGTCGTCCTGCAACGCCGCCGCATTGGGGCTCTCCGCCGGCTCGCCCTCCCGGTCGTACTCCAGCCGCAAGCGGTAGCTGCCCGCGTCGGTACGCATGCACGACATGATCATCGCCTTGACGCCCAGCCGCAACCGCCAGCTCCGGAGGTTGGGAACGCCCTGCACGGTGACCCCGGCGCCGGGCGGCAACGCATCGTGCGACTCGACCAGCATGCCGTGGTCGCTGTGCTCAATCAGCAGCGCGGGGAATGTGCGGGACTCGCCCGCCTCGCCGGCATAGGTCAGCCGGACGACCTTCGCCTCCTTGTCGGTCATGTTCCTTCATCGGACGGAATGCCGCCCGCCAGCAGACTGAGATTGCGCCAAGAAACACCGTAATTCCGCTTGGTGATGCGCCCCGGCCGCCGGCCCGGGGCGGAGCCTCACCCGGAAGCAGCCGGCAGCAGCCTGTCCTCCTGGATCCGCGCGCCCCCGCCCGCGCTCTCCTGCTCGGCTTGATCGACCCCGGCCACGGTGATCTGGTAGCGGTTGTTGTCCGACCGTGTGACCAACCCCCGCTCCTTCACGTACCAGAGGGTAAATTCCAGGTGCTCACGGGGGATCTCCAGCAGGTCCTCAATCTCGAAGACGCTCATGGCCGGCGCGTGCGGCTCCATCAGGCGTTTCTGATACAGCGCCCTCAGCACCGCCGCCCGCTTCGAGCGCTCGGCGTCCGGCTCGCGTGCCGCCTCCGGCGAGTGGAAGACACGCCAGTTGGCGCGCAGGATCGCCGCCCGCTGCATGTCGTAGGACGCCCGGTTCGCCGGATCGCCCAGCACCATGTATGCCCGGCTGATCCGCTTGAACGCCTCCTCGTTCCCTGTCTCTGCGTTGTCCGGATGAAAACGCTGCGCCAGCAGCCGGAAGACGCGATGGATCGTGTCCGGATCCGCCTTCGGGCTGATCTGCAGAATCTCGTAGTGATCCAGGTCCGCCTCCAACCTCACTCCCGCTACGCCCGCACCCTCTCCGTCCCCCTCAAACTCCAGTCCCGCGCGGTACAGCCCGCCCACCCCGGGCGAGCACCAGCACACGCGCCCCTTCGGAGCAATGTAGATCCCTGAGTTGATTAACTCCGCGCCCGCCCGCAGCGTTGCGATCGACCCCACCGGCAGGCTCAGACGCGACTGAATCCCGATGCCTTGATCCCCCGCATCCACAATCCAGGCCGCCACCACCTGCCGCACCCCGGAGCCATCTTCGTAGCTGAGGCACAACTCAAGCGGTTGCGCGCGCACAATCTTCCTCCGTGCGCGTCGTTCCGCCTGTGATGGATTGGACACTAATCCAATCTACGGCCTCCCAGCGCTTCTCAGCTAAGGTGAATTGGCTTAGAGCAGCCTCGTGAAATCGCTGAGAACCGGCTCGGGCCTTCTACCGCGCCGGCGCCGGGCTCGCCGGCGCCTTGCCGAAGTAGCTCTCCTCCAGCGCCGGCCGGTGGGCGGCCTTCACCGCCTCCATCGCCTTCTGCGCGGCTTCCGATTGGAGCTTCTTCTCGATCTCCGGCTTGACCTTCTCCAGCGGATCAACGCTCCGTGCCTGCACCTGGATCAGGTGGTAGCCAAAGGGGCTCTTCACCGGCTGGCTGAGCTCGCCGATCGGCAGCGAGAAGGCGGCGTCCTCGAAGACCGGCACCATGCGGCCGTGGCCAAAGCTGCCCAGATCTCCGCCCTGCGCGCCGCTGCCGGTGTCGTCCGATTCGGCCTTGGCCAGGGCGGCGAAGTCTTCGCCCTTCACCAGGCGCTCGCGCAGCGCCTGGGTCCTGGCCAGCGCCTCGGCGTCGGTCAGGTCCTTCTGGTCCGGCTTCAGCGGCACGCGGGAACCCTGGAAACGGATCAGGATGTGGCGCGCCGTGGCAGTTTCATAGTCCCGTTGGTGGGCCGCATACCAGGCCTCGGCCTGCTCGCCGGCCGGCTTGTTGGTCTCCGTCAGGTGTTGGGCGAACAGGTTGGCCAGCGCCCCTTCGCGCTGCAGGTACAACTGCACGCGGACCGCCGGCTTCTCGTCCATCTTGAGCTTCTTGGCCTCGTTGGCAAAGGTGAGAATCTCGCCAATCTGCTCGGCCACGCGGCGGCGCGCTTCCGGGCTGTCGCCGCCGAATTGCGCACGCACGTTTTCCGGGAGACTCCGCATCATGCTGTCGAACTCAGACCGGGTCATCTGCGTGCCGCCGGCGGTGAAAACCACCGGATCGGCGGGCGTCTGGGCCGCTTTGGCCGGCATTGCCACGGGCTTGGCCGCGGCCGGCTGGGCCACGGCTGGCTGGGCGGAGGCAGGCTTGGCCGGGGCTGGTTTGACCGCCGCCGGCTTGGCCGGAGCCGCAGGCTGGGAAGGCGCCTGAGCCCAAAGCGCCGCGGCAAACATCGACAATAGAAGAACTCGCATCTATTTATGTTACCCCGCCAAACCAAGCATCCCGAGCGCACGCCCACGCGCGACAAGGGCGAAAGCCCCGGCAAACCGGCCAATTGGCGCGCCGTCTGGCCCGACGTCAAGGAAC
>JACRBC010000109.1 GCA_016213245.1 Candidatus Solibacter usitatus
AGTTGGGTGGCGGCGCGTCGGGCTTCCAGCGTCGCGAGGGTATCGTTCATGGGACCTCCGTGATCTAGCGTATCACTACGCTAGGCAACACGCCACAAGAAAGAAGACTCGACCATGGTCAACATTCATGTCGCGCACCCCTGGGCCACTCGGTGGCCGGACACAAGCGGCCCGGATGTTACAATTGGAGGGTTTGACGGTAGTGCCCGATCCACGCCCTGAACGGCGCGCCCGGCTGCTGGGTCTGCTAGAGCAGCACAAAGCCGGCGCGATGACCGTCACCCACCTGCCGAATGTCCGCTATTTGAGCGGCTTCACGGGCAGCAATGGGGTCTTGCTGGTCACCCCAAAGGGAACCAAACTGTTCACGGACCCGCGTTACGCGTTGCAGACTTCCGGGGAGTGCGACTGCGCGGCGAAGATCTGCACGGGCCCGGTGTGGCCGGAACTGGCCAAGGAGGTCCGGCGGCAGGCTCTCACGGCGCTGGCGATGGAGTCCGACAAGTTGTCGCACGATCAATGGCTTGCCTCGGCGGCGCTATTTGGCAAGGGTGTCCGGTTGAAACGGGCCAGGGGGCTGGTGGAAAGCCTGCGCGCGGTCAAGTCCTCCGGCGAGATCGAGGCCATCCGGCGGTCGGTGCGCCTCAACTCCGAGGCGTTTCAACAGGCGCTCGGCGAGGTCCGCCCCGGAATGACCGAAACACAACTGGCTGCCGAAATCGACTACAGGATGCGGCGGCTGGGGGCCGAGGGCACGGCGTTTGAGACGATTGTGGCCGCCGGCGAGCGCTCCGCCCTGCCGCACGCCCGCCCGACGGGCCAGCAGTTGAGGGCCAATCAGCTACTATTGGTGGACATGGGCGCGAGCCTGGACGGCTACTGCAGTGACATGACCCGGGTGGTCCACCTGGGGCCGCCGCCAGCGCGCGCGCGCCGGTTGTATGAAGCGGTTCTGGAGGCCCAGCTCGCCTCCGTCGCCGCCGTGCGGCCCGGGGCCGCCTGCGCGCGAGTCGACGCCGCCGGCCGCCGGGCGCTTCGCAAGCGCGGTCTGGACAAGTTCTTTAGGCACTCTACCGGCCACGGACTGGGTCTGGAAATCCACGAGGGCCCGCGCATCGGCCGGAAGGCGGAGGGCGTTTTGCGGCCCGGCATGGTCATCACCATCGAGCCGGGCGTCTATTTGCGAGGATTCGGAGGGATCCGCATCGAGGACACGGTCCTGGTGACGGAGACCGGCGTGGAAGTGCTCACGCCAACGACAAAGGAATTCCTGGTAATCCCATCATGACGATTGAAGAGATACAAGAACTGATCCGGACGGTGTGCTCCACTGGAATCGCCGAGCTCGAACTGCAGCGTGGCGAGAACCGCATTTGGATCAAGCGCACCGCCGGCGTGGTGACACAAGAGATACACGTTCCGCAGTCCGCCCCGGCGGCACATGCCTCAGTCGCCCCGGCGCCGCCGACGGTCACGGTGGCCGCGCAACAGGCCGCCCCCGCCCCCGGCGAGGCCGACCTCACCGAGCCTGGCCTGGCCGCCGTCAAGAGTCCCATCGTGGGCACCTTCTACGACTCCCCGGCGCCTGGATCGGACCCCTTCGTGCGCGTGGGGGACCCGGTCCGCCCCGGCAAGATCCTGTGCATCATCGAGTCCATGAAGCTGATGAACGAGATCGAGTGCGAGGTCTCAGGCACGATCGTCAAGCGCCTGGTGGAGAACGGCCAGCCGGTGGAGTACGGCGAAGCGTTGTTCCTGGTGAAGCCGTGACCGAGCCGTCGCGCCCACTTCAGAAGGTCCTGATCGCCAACCGCGGAGAGATCGCCCTGCGGGTGATCTGCGCCTGCAAGGACCTGGGCGTCCGCACCGTGGCGGTGTACTCGGAGGCGGATCGCTATTCGCTCCACGTGCGCTTTGCCGACGAGGCGGTGTGCATCGGTCCGGCCAAGAGCTCGCTCAGCTACCTGAACATCCCGTCGGTCATCAGCGCCGCCGAGATCACCAACGTCGACGCCATCCATCCCGGCTACGGCTTTCTGAGCGAGAACTCCGACTTCGCCGAGGTGTGCCACGCCTCGGGGATCAAGTTCATCGGGCCGCGGCCCGACGTGACGCGCATGATGGGGCTCAAGCAGATCGCCCGGGAGAAGATGAAGGAGCACGGCGTGCCGATCCTGCCGGGCTCGGAGGGCATCTTAGAGAGCGCCGAGCACGGGCTGGAGGTCGCTGGCCAGATCGGGTATCCGGTCATCCTCAAGGCCAGCGCCGGCGGCGGCGGCCGCGGCATGAGAATCGTCCGGGAGCCGGCTGAGCTGCCGGGCGCCTACGCGGCGGCGCAGTCGGAAGCCGCATCGGCTTTCTCCAACGGCGACATCTACTGCGAGAAGTTCATCGAGCGGCCGCGCCACATCGAATTCCAGATCATCGCCGACGAGCACGGCAACGTCGAGGTGCTGGGCGAGCGCGAGTGCTCCATCCAGCGCCGCCACCAGAAACTGATCGAGGAAGCGCCCTCGGCGGCCGTCACGCCGGAACTGCGCAAGCGCATCGCGGCGTCGCTGAAGAAGGCGTTCTCCGCCATCGGCTACTCCAACGCCGGCACGGTGGAGTTCCTCATGGACACCGACGGCAGCCTGTATTTCATCGAAGTGAACGCGCGCATCCAGGTGGAGCATCCGGTGACGGAGTTCGTCACCGGCGTCGACCTGGTCAAGGCGCAACTGCGGGTGGCCCAGGGCGAGAAGATCGCCGACATCCTTGGGGGCCCGGTGAAGATCAACGGCCATGCCATCGAGTGCCGCATCAACGCCGAGAACCCGGTCACCTTCGCTCCCAGCCCGGGCCGGCTGACCGCGCTGAACCTGCCCGGCGGCGTGGGCGTGCGGGTGGACACGGCGGCCTACACCGACGGCGTCATCCCGCCGTACTACGATTCGCTGGTCGCCAAGCTCATCACCCACGGCCGCGACCGCGCCGAGGCCATCGCCCGCATGCGGCGGGCGCTCGACATGTTCGTCATCGAGGGCATCCACACTTCCATCCCTCTGCACCAGCAGATCATGGCCGACGACGAATTCCAGCGCGCCGCCATCGACACGCACTTCATCACGCGCTTCCTTGAGCGCCAGAAGCGCGGCGCCGCCGGGCAGTAGTAGCGGCGGCTCGCATCCCTTAACTGCCCTTGTCCCATCTTGGCAGCGCGAGATGAACTATCACCGCAGAATCTGGTGAATGGGGCTCCAAAGGTATGCTGCGATCAGGGCCAAGAGCGGGAGGATCAGCAAGGCCATGTTCATGACGAGGTCCCACCGTATGCGATCCATTTTGTGGGGCGGATAGGTGACCACCCATCGGCCTGCGTTCGCGCTTTCGAGCAAGACCTGAGGCGTGACCGGAATCCTCGCAACCTGCTTGTCGGGAGAAGGGTAGAACCAAGCGCCGATGTTGATCCCCACCTCTCCCTCATGGTGGAAGTACCAGCGATAGCCCGACATATCTACATGGAACCTCTCAGCAAAGGCTTGGACCAACTCCCCAAAGTCATCCCCACTCACGCCGAAATCGTCGCGCAGGCTGGTCTCCGGCGTAATCTCCGCCCGATCGCCGCCGACCTGACTCGACACGAAGTCGAGAATGTCGTCATAGGTGTACAAACACGCTCCTCAACCAAACATTACACACCAATTGTCGAAGCTCGTCCCTGAGCACCTCGACTTGAGTTCCTGCTCCCACGTCGAGGATGTCCTTCGCCTTGAGCCTGCCACCTAGTGACAGATTAACTCCGCCCATCGCCATCAGGCAGCCGCTCATCGCATTCGGGCTTCCCCTGCGGACCGGGCGGAGATAGAATCAGCCCCGATGAGCGAATCAATCATCGACCGTACCCAGGCCCAAAGCCGTGCCGACCGCATTCGCGTGTTGCGCGGCGAATTGGACACGCTCGAGAGCGAAGGCATCCTTGCACTGTCGCCCGACCAGCGTGCCCGATTCGACCAGTGGGCCGAATCGACCCTGCGCGACCTGACCAGCCGATTCGACGTGGACACCTCGGTGGGAGAGAAGCAGATGTCATGGGGGCTGAAGATCGCCTCCACCCTCGGCGGGCTGGCCTTCTGCGCCGCCGCCATCCTCTTCGCGCTGCGGTTTTGGGGCTACCTGACACCTCCCGCGCAGGTCACCGCCGCCGCGGCGCTGCCGCTGCTGGGCCTGGCCGGGACCGAGTTCGCCGCCCGGCGCGAAAAGACGCTGTACTTCGCCGGACTGCTGGCGCTGGCCTCCCTGGGGGCGTTCATCGCCAATCTCAGCATCCTTGGCTCGGTCTACAACATTCAACCCACGCCCAGCGCGATGCTGGCCTGGGGGCTGTTCTGCCTGTTTCTGGCCTACCGCTACGGTTTGCGGCCGATGCTGGTGATCGGGCTTGGCCTGATCTCCGCCTGGATCGCGGCCACGTTCCGCGTTCAGGCCGGCCTGAACTGGGAGGAGTTTCTGGAGGAGCCGGAGGTCCTGGCCACCGCGGGGCTGGCCCTGTTCGCCGTTTCGATGGGTCCGCGCCACGGCCGCCACACGGACTTTCCCGGCGTCTACCGCTTTCTGGGGGCGCTGCTGTTCTTCATTCCGGTCTTCGTCCTCGCCGCGGCGGGCGAACTGAGCTACCTGCCGTGGGGCATCGAGACCGTGCGAGCGGTCTACGGCATCGCCGGCCTGGCCGCCTCCGCCGCACTGGTCTGGCTGGGCATTCGGCGGGGCTGGACCTTGCCCGTGAACACGGGCGCCGTCGCCTTCGTCGCCTTCCTGTTCCTTCGGCTGCATCGCTGGTGGTGGGACTGGATGCCGAAGTACCTCTTCTTCGCCGCCGTCGGCGCGGTGGCCATCGGGCTGGTGTTGCTGTTCCGGCGCATCCGCAGCGGCATGAAGGTGAGGGAAGCCGCATGAAACATCTACTCCTGCTCGCAGCCGCCGCTGTTGTGCTCGTCGCCAACGGCCTTGCGCTGGTCCACGCGGTGCGCAACCGGACCGGCGTGCCGGAGGCCGAAATCACGCTGACCGACAATGAGTTCAACTACTCCCGCAACCCCGACGATAGCGGGGTCACCCTGAAAATGAACCTTGGGGGCTCAAAGTATTGGCGAGAACCAGGCGCCTTCAGCCCGACCCATCTGGCCGCGCTAGGCTTCGATGTTTCCAAACCCCCGAGTGACAAGGATGCTGAGGTTTTTTACCGCCGTCAGCGCCCTCGCACCGGGTTCATCGCCATCGGATTCGAGGGCGATCCGGCTCTGTTCACTGTGATCAACAGTTCCAAGGATGCTGCCGCTCTGCGAGCGCGCTATCCGGACCGCAAACGAGTGGCCGTGGTCCCGGCCGCCGTGAGGTTGTTTCACTACCCCGCCTTGAAGCTGCCGTCCGAACCCGAGCGCCCTGCCTTCGTGGGTGGTCACGTGATTCAGTTCCCCTCGGCCATTCACGTTCCCAAGCCGTTCAGCGACGGCTTCCGCGCCCTGCCGGCGACCGAGCGGCCCGAGGGCAGCGAGGTGCCGCTCTACCGCATCACGCTCACCTACGGCCGTTCGCTCGAGCCGTGGGTCACGAAGGTCGAGTTTCCCGCGCAGCCCGGACCTCGATAGACTATCTGGCATCATGCCAGACCGCAGAGTATTCCTCAGTGCCGCCGCCGGCGGCTTGACGACCAACATCTTCCCGAGCCTTGCGCGCGGCGCCAACGACAAAGCCCGCGCCGGCTTCATCGGCATGGGCCGCATGGGGATGGGCAACCTGGGCGCCGCCATGCGGCAGGAAAACCTCGAGGTCGCCGCCGTGTGCGACGTCTACCAGCCGAACCTGGACAAGGCCGCGGCGGCGGCCAAGGGTGCCAAGGTCCTCAAGGATTTCCGCGAGATCCTGGCCGACAAGTCCATCGACATCGTCTGCATCTCCACACCCGATCACTGGCACGCCTACATGGCCGTCGAGGCCTGCAAGGCCGGCAAGGACGTGTATGTGGAAAAGCCGATCAGCGCCACCATCGAGGAAGGCCAGCTCATGGTGAAGGCGGCGCGCAAGTACAACCGCGTGGTGCAGGCCGGCACCTGGCAGCGCTCGCAGCCCCACTACCAGCAACTGGCGAAGCTGCTGGCCGAAGGCGCCATCGGCGGCGTCAGCTTCGTGCGCACCTTCAACTACGGCAACATGGACCCGGAGGGCATCGGCAATCCGCCGGACTCCGCCCCGCCGCCGGAACTCGATTGGGACATGTGGCTGGGACCGGCGCCGAACCGCCCGTACAACAGGAACCGCTTCGGCATCGACCCCAAGGCCTTCTCCCACTTCCGCTGGTTCTGGGACTACGCCGGCGGCATGATGACCGACTGGGGCGTGCACGTGCTCGACATCGTGCAACTGGCCTTCAACGAGGAGATGCCGCGGGCCATCACGGCGATCGGACAGAAAAACTACGTGAAGGACAACCGTGAAACGCCGGATACGCTGCAGGTGACCTACGATTACCCGAGGTTCATCGCCACTTACGAGAACCGGTTCTTCAACGGCAACGCGCTGGCGCCCTACGGCAACACGGCGTTCCACGGGACCAAAGGGACGCTGCTGTGCGACCGCGGCGGTTTCCGCATTATCCCGGAGCGCGGGCCCAACGCCATCGAGCCGATGGAGGTGCGCGCCACCGGGAACGGCAACAACCAGCACTGGGCCAACTTCATGGAGTGCGTCAAGTCCCGCCAGAAGCCCAACAGCGACATCGAGAACTGCTTCCGGTCGACGTCGACGTGCCTGCTGGGCAACATCGCGCTGCGCTCGAAGCTGCGCGTGGACTGGGACGCGGCCACGGAGAAGATCCTCCAGCCGGAGGCGCGCAAGTACTCTTCGCGCGAGGCGCGCAAGCCGTGGAAGATCTCTCTATGAAAACCAGGGTTTCCGTCGCGCTTCCGGAAGAGCTTCTTCGCCGGATGGACCGGATCGGCAAGAACCGCTCGGCACTGATGCAGCGGGCCATCGGCGAGTACGTCACTCGAATCGAATACCAGAAGCGCGCCGCCCGGGATATGGGGATCATCAACCGCAACGCCGCGCGGCTGAACCGCGAGGCGATGGACGTGCTGGGCTACCAGTCCGCCTCCTGAGCCGGCGCGCAGGCCGTGGTTGGACCCGCTTGCTACCGCGCGCGGCTCTACGTGCCAGAGCCCCGAGACTGTGAGGGAGGGGGGTCCGTCACGCCGGCCGTGTCATCAACGGAGCGGTGTCAGAACTGCGGTTACGGCACGCTACTCGTAGCGCAGCGCTTCCACCGGATCCAGCCGGGCGGCCTTGTTGGCCGGCCAGATGCCGAAGAAGAGGCCGACGGCCAGCGACATAATCACGCCGCTCATCGCCGCCCACAGCGGCACGGCGGTGGGCATGGTGGGGAAGGCGAGGCGGGCGGCGAGTGAGATGAGGTAGCCGACGAGCAGGCCCAGCATTCCGCCGGCCAGGGTGAGCGTGGCGGCTTCGCTGAGAAATTGGATGACGATATCGGCGCGCCGGGCGCCGATGGCCTTGCGCACACCGATCTCCTTGGTCCGCTCGGTGACCGAGACCAGCATGATGTTCATCACGCCGATGCCGCCCACCAGCAGGCCGACGGAGCTGAGGACGATCATCACCAGGAACGTCATGGCGGTGATCTTGCGGAACTGCTCGATCATCTGTTCGGCGGTGGTCATCCAGAAGTTGTCGGGCGCGCTGCCTTTCACGCGCCGCTCCTGGCGTAACACCATGCGCACTTCGTCCATGGCTTGCGGAATCCTGCCTTTGGACGCGATGACGATAAACATGTTCTCCCGCAGCGACGGGAAGACCTTTTTCATGGTGAAGTAGGGCAGCAGCACGCGGCGATCGTCCTGGCCGGGGAACGACGCCGCTGGGCGTTTCATCACGCCGATAACCTCCAGGTGGCGCCCGTCCACTTCGATCCACTTGCCCACCGGGTCCATGTAGGGCATCAGCGCCTTGGCGATGTCCTCGCCCAGCACGACGACCGGCGCGCGGCGAAAATTCTCGGCGTCGGAAAGGAAGCGGCCATAGAGCATTTCGGTGCCGCCCGCGGCGTAGCCGGATTCCGTCCCGGCGAGTTCAAGCTGGAAGACCTCCTTGGTCTTGTAGCGCGCCTTGACGATGCGGTGGAAGTCGGCGAACAGGTAGGGGCTGACGTGTTCCACCGTGGGGCAGCGCTCGCGGATGGCGCGCGCCTGTTCGAGCGTCAGCGGCTGCCGGCGGCGCTCCTCCGGCGTCAGATCGCCGGTGCGGAAGCCGCCGTTGAACTTGAGCACAATGATGGTGTCCGGCCCAAAGCTCTTGAAGATGTCGGCGATGGCCCCGTCGAGACCGGCCAGAATGGAGCCGACGCCGATAATGCAGCTCGTGCCGATCACCACGCCCAGCACGGTGAGGAAGGCGCGCATCTTGCCCTGGCGGATGCTGTCCCAGGCCATGCCGAAGCCGGAGCCGAAGGCGTTCCAGGTCATTTCTCGTACCTCAACGCTTCGATGGGGTCCAGCCGCGCGGCGCGCTGCGCCGGGAAGATGCCGAAAAACAGCCCCACGGCCGAGGAGAGCCCGACGCCGACGACAATGGAGGACAGCGGCACCTGCATCGGCACCGGCGTGAAGTTGCGCACCAGCACGGCCACGATCCAGGCGAGGATTACGCCGGCCAGCCCGCCGGCGCCGGCCATCATGGACGCCTCCACCAGAAACTGCTTCAGGATGTCCGACCGTTTTGCGCCGACCGATTTCCGGATCCCGATTTCGTGCGTGCGCTCGGTGACCGCGGCCAGCATGATGTTCATGATCACCACGCCGCCGACCACCATGAAGACGCTCACCACGCCGAGGGCGGTGGCGGCGATGGTGCCGGTGAGCTTGTCCCACATGCCCACCAGCGAATCCGAGGCCACGATGCCGAACGTGTCTTCCTGCCCCGGCCTGAGGTGGCGGTAGGCCCGCAGCAGCGACCGCACCTCGTCCTTGGCCTGTTCCAGGTGCGCCTGATCGATGGCCAGCGCGTTGTAACCGAGCCCGCGGCGCGACGAGTACATCTTGAAATAGGTCTCGGCCGGGATCATCACGAACTTGTCTCGGGACTGCCCGAAGACGTTCCCCAGCGGCTTGGCGACGCCGATGATCTCAAAGGGCCGCCCGTCCACGTTGATCGTCTTGCCGACGGGGTCGACATTTAAGAAAAACTTCTCCTTGATGTCGTTGCCGATGAAGGCCACGCTCAGCCGCCGGGCTTCGTCGCTTTCGGTGATGTAGCGGCCGTTTACCGTCTTGATGCTGGAGATGGCCGCCATGTTCGGCGTCACACCGCTCATCTGCACCTGCTCCAGCATCACGCTACCCTTGTCCACCTTGACGCTGCGGAAGGCCTCCATGCCGATCTCGCGGACCAGGGTGGCGCGCTCCCGGACAAAGTCGTACTCCTCCCGGTTCATGTGCGGGTTCCGCTTCTCCAACTCGAGGTAGCGCTTGGCGTCGAACTCGCCCAGCATGATGATGCGCCGGATCCGGAAGCCCTCCGCGCCCATGTCGGAGACCTCCTTGGCGATGTACTGGTTCATGCCCTCGATGACGCTCATCACGGCGATGAGGGTAGTGGTGGCCAGGATGATGCCCAACAGGGTAAGGAAGCTCCGCAGCTTGCTGGCGCGCAAGCTGCCGGCGGCCACATTGACGGCCTCCCAAAGTGAGGAACTGCCTTTCACGACGCTACCCTGATCATACGAAGCAAGGACGCCGTTTGTTTCATTACCGGACAGGTCAGTTTCAGGGGAGGTAGAAGACCTGTTCCAATCCGCGCATCTGCTCGTCGGGATTGCGGCCGGCGGGGTCCTCAAAGAAGTCGCGCATCTGCGCCTGCCAGCGGGCGTTCACATCGCGCGCGGCCATGGCCGCGCGGGCCTGCTGGAAGTCGGGCGTCTCGACGTAGCCCACCAGCATGCCGTCGTCCCGGAGGAACAGGGAGTAGTTGTGCCATCCGGACTCGTTGAGCGCCTGAAGCATCTCGGGCCAGACCTCTTTGTGGCGGAGCTTGTACTCCTCCAGGCGATTCTTCTTGACTTGCAGGATGAAGCAGACTCGTTCCATGTCTGGCATGATAGCGTGTGGCATGGCGGACACACGTAAACTCCGCAATCTGGCCGGCATCGGTCCGGCCTTTCTGAAGGACTTCGAACTGCTCGGCGTGGCCAACGTCGACCAGTTGAAGAAGCAGGACGGACGCAGGCTCTACGCCCGGTTGTGCGAGCTTACCGGCCAGCGGCAGGACCCCTGCGTCGAGGACACGCTGGTGTGCGCCGTGGCGCAGGCCAGGAACCCCAACCTGCCGCCGGAACAGCGCAACTGGTGGTACTGGAGCCGCATCCGGAAAGAACGGCGGCGGTGATCGCAGCCTGGATTGAAGACGGATCGGCAAGCCTGCGCCGGGTGAGCCGGCCGCGCCGCAAGCCCGGTCACGCACTGATCCGGCTGCTGTGCGGCGGCATCTGCAATACGGACATCGAGCTGCTGCGCGGCTACTACGGCTTCCACGGCGTGCCGGGCCACGAGTTCGTCGGCGAGGTGGTGGAGGCTGATGACTCCCGCTGGCTGGGCAAGCGCGTGGTGGGGGAGATCAACCTCGCCTGCGGCGTGTGCGGCTGGTGCCGGAGAGGATTGGGCCGCCACTGCCCGCGGCGCACGGTGCTGGGCATCGTGAAGCACCGCGGGGCCTTCGCCGAATTGCTGACGCTGCCCGAGGCGAACCTGCGCGAGGTGCCCAAAGAGGTGGCGACCGACCATGCGGTGTTCACCGAGCCGATCGCCGCCGCCTGCGAGATCCTGGAGCAGGTGCGGATCCCGCGCGGCGCGCCGGTGGCGGTGCTGGGCGACGGCAAGCTGGGGCTGCTGGTGGCGCAGGTGCTCACCTGCCACGGCGCGGCGGTCACTGTGTACGGCCGGCACAGGGAGAAGCTCAGAATCGCCGCCCGCGCCGGCGCGGACACGAGAATCGTGAACAAACTGCCGCGGGCTGCGTATGAGTATGTGGTGGACGCCACTGGCTCAGCCGAAGGTCTGATGAGCGCCGCCGCGATGACGCGGCCGCGCGGGACGTTGATCCTCAAGTCCACCGTGCACGGCACGGTGGCGCTGGACGCGGCCCGGGTGATCGTCGATGAGATCACGCTGGTGGGCTCGCGCTGCGGGCCGTTCGAGCCGGCTTTGAAACTCCTGCGCGGCGGGCGGATACTCCTCGATGAGATGATCTCGGCCGAATATCCGCTGCGAGACGCTCCCAGTGCCTTCGGACGCGCGCAGGAGAGGGGCGCCCTGAAGGTCCTGCTGCGAGGTGAAACCAGATGACATCCCTACTGTTCGCGCTCATGCTGGCGCAGGCGCCGGCGCAAGCTGAAGTCAAGCCGGCCACGCTGGAGGGCGTGGTGATGCACGCGGCGTCGCAGACGCCGATCAAGAAGGCGAAAGTGACGCTGACGGCCATCGGGGCGCGCGAAGATTCAAGCTCGGCCGAGACGGGCGACGACGGCAAGTACGTCATCAAGGACGTCAAGCCCGGGCGCTACCGCCTGTCGGCGGAAAAGACGGGCTACCAGGCGACGGGGTACGGGGCCAAGCAGCCGGGCGAGGCGATCGGCCAGGTGCTGCGGATCGACGCCGCGGCGGCGCTGACCGGCATGACCATTTCGCTGCCGAAGCAGGGCGTGATTGCGGGCAAGATCGTGGACTCCGACGGCGAGCCGGTCGCCAAGGCGCTGGTGATGGCCATGAACAACATCTATACGAACGGCAAGCGCGTGCGCCTGCCGGCCGGCACGGTGCCGGTGCTGAGCAACGACCTGGGCGAGTACCGCATCGGCCAGCTTCCGCCGGGGAAATTCATCATCTGCGCCATTCCCGAGGCGATGTACCAGCCTACGCCGGTGACGACCGAGACAAAGTCGGCGGCCTCGGACAACTCGGTGACCACCTGCTTTCCGAACATCCCGCAGATGGCGATGGCATCGGAGCTGGAGATCAAGGATGCCTCGGAGGTGCCGGGCATCGACGTGCGGCTGATCAAGACGCGCACGGTGACGATCAAGGGCAAGATCGACGGCATCCCGGCCAACGCCGGGTCGGTGACCATCCTGAACCTGACGCCGAAGGACGCCGGGCCGATGGGCCGGGCGACGGGCGTTCGGGCGATGCTGCAAGGGGCCGAGAGCAAGTTCGAGTTCAAGAACGTGCCGGCCGGCTCCTACGTCCTGCAAACGCTGCCGACCGGGCTGGGAAACCTGCCCTATGTCGTGAAGGCGCCGCTGGAGGTGGGCGACCAGCCGATTGAAGACCTGACCATCGCGGCGACGATGCCGTTCGAGCTCAAAGGCAAGCTGACGGCCGAGGTGACGCCGGAGCTCAAGCTGGGGAGCATTCGGGTGGTCCTGACGCCGGCCGACGACATCATGACCACATTCAGCATCGGCACGCCCGGCGAGTCGGGCGACTTCGCGCTGCCGAACATCGTGGCTGGGCGCTACCGGGTAGCGGTGTCGGGATACCCGCCAACTCACTACGTGGCCGAGATCCGCACGGGCGAGCAGACGGTGGCGGGCGATGAGGTGGACATTGCCTCGGCGGCACAGCCGATCGCGGTGAAGCTGGCGGTGGGCCAGGCGGCGATCACCGGGCTGGCGCGCGACCAGAAGGGCGAGCCGATGGCCGGGGCGCAGATCGGGCTGATCCCCGAGCCGCGGCGGCCGTTCCGGATGAAGTCCACGCGGACGGACCAGGCGGGGATGTTCCGGATGCCCAACGTGGCGCCGGGCGAGTACCTGCTGCTGGCCTTCGAACGGGTGGAGCGGGGCGCGCTGGAGGATGAGGAGTTCCTCAAGCCACTGCTGGGCAAGGCCAAGCGGGTGAAGGTAACCGAAAGCGGGAGCCAATCGGTGGATCTCAGCGTCTTGCCGGCGAGCCGTTGACCTGCTTCCAATAGCGGGCCAGAACGCGCTCGACGTAGACCTGCGTCTCGCGATAGGGCGGCACGCCGTTGTAGCGCGAGACGGCGCCCGAGCCGGCGTTGTAGGCTGCCAGGGCGCGACTGACGGGGTTGGGCTGATCCTGGTACTTCAGCAGCAGGTCGCGCAGCAGGCGGGCGCCGGCGTCGATGTTCTGCTCGACGCTGGCGGGGTCGGCGTTCAACTCGCGGGCGGTGGCGGGCATGAGCTGCATGACGCCGATGGCGCCCTTGGGGGAGACGGCGCCGGTCAGGTAGGCGGACTCGGTGGCGGCCAGAGCGTGGACGATCTCGGGCGGAAGGCCGTGGCGGAGGGCGGCCTCGGTGACGAGGGCGCGGGGGTCGGCGGGGGTGGCAGGCGCGGGGGGCGCGAAGGCAGGCGGGGGCGCGGCGGTGGGTTCGTTTTCGTGCTCGAGGGAGGCGACCTGGGCGGCGTCGAGCTCGATGCGGCCCTCGGCGGTGTGGAGGACGTAGAGTGAATCGCTCCGCTCGATGCGCTGGGCGCGGAGGCGCGCGCCGCTTTGCAGCACGGCGATGTCGGCGGCGGCGGCGGGCAGGACGCAGAGCGCGATGAGAAGAGCGAGTCGCATCACTGGTTCAGGTCGTCGTCGTCGGCCATGGTTTCGGGCTTGGCGGGCTGGGCTGGCCGGCCTGCGCCGAGGCTCGAGAAGTTCATGGCGGCGTTGAGCAGGAGCATGTAGCTGCCCTGGGTCTGCTGGCGCCACATGGGGTTGATGGCAAACAGGAGATAGTGGCCCTTGCCCTTGGGAACATCGAGGACAGCGGGCTTGCCGGCCAGTTCCCTGCCCCCGGCCAACATGCCGGAGATGAGCAGATCCTTCTCATCGGCGAAGCGCAACACGGTGCGCGGCCGCTCGGCCGGAGAGGGCATGAAGTTGCGCAGTTGTTCCATCATTTCCGAGTTCTGACCGGGCGCCTGGGGCGGCGCGGGAGGCGCCGGAGGACGGCCCTGGACGACGTCGGGGTCGTTGAGCCCGCCGCGGCCGCTGGGGCGCACGGACGGTTCTCCCTGGCCTCTGCCGCCGCCAAAGCCACCTGTAGTGTTGACGTCGAAGATGGGCGAAGCGTTGAAGTAAACCGGCAGGCGTTCTCCGTAGCCGTAGGCGATGGGGCTGCGGGCGTCGGCGACGACGGAGTCCAGGACGCTGCCGCGGGCCTTCAATTCGCGGGCCGGGGTGATGGTGACGCCGTCGATGAGGCCGAAATCGATGGGGATGGAGGAGTTGGCGGCGATGGTGACGAAGAGGCCGCCTTCCTCGACGAACTTCTGGACGTTCATGAGGCCCTGCAGGCCCATGCCGCCGCGCATGTCGGCGGTCTGGTCGGGGGAAGTCCCGAAGTTGGGGGTGAGTTCGGAGGCCTTCCAGGGGATGGGCTCGCCGCGCAGGGGCATGCCGTTGACGACGCGGCGGGAGTCGCCTTGCGTGGGCCCGAAGACGATGACGTCGAACCTGTCGCGCAGGTTGGGGATCTCGCGGAGCTTCTGGTCGGAGATGTAGGTGTAGGGGACGCCGGTGGTTTCCAGGGCGAGGCGGAACCAGCCCTCGTTCTGCGTGCTGATCCAGGTGTGGACCAGGGCGATGCGGGGCGCGGCCAGGTCGTGGGCTGCCGCCTTGGGGGCCTCGGCGGCGGCGTAAACGGTGACGCCGGTATCGGCGGCGGCGGCTTGCAATTTCTGCTTGAGGTCAGCGGCGTTGCCGTCGGCGGTGATGATGAACGAGCCGGCGGAGAACTTACGGCCGGCTGCTTCGAAGCTCTCCTCGGCGGCCTTCATCTTCACATCGGCGAGCTTGTAGCGGAAGGTGGCCAGGACGCGGTCGGCGTTGTGGTGGACCAGGTAGACGCCGCCTTCGCCGGACACGCATCCTTCAGGCCCGGTCTGGTCCGCGGCGGGGACCATCTGGGCGGCGAGAATGGCCTTGTCGGTGACGCGGGTGGTCTTGAGGTTGCGCAGCGCGCCGAGGGTCCAGCCGGTGTCGTCGTAGGGGGCGGTGTCGTTGGGGTTGTAGAACTGCTTGTCGAGCAGCATGTCGGCCATGCGGGAGTAGGGCTGGTCCATTTTTATGATGTAGCTCCCTACTGGGTGTCTAACGCCGGCGACCTCGGTTTCCTGGGAGAGGCGATGGACTTCGACGCCCTGGAGCTTCAGCAGATCGGAGAGAGCGGCGGCCTCATTGGGGCGCTGGGTGTGATCGATGACGTAGGCGGCGGGGCCTTCGGTGGCGGCCTTGGCGACGGCGCGCTTGCTCTTGAGCCAGAAGTTGCGCAGGAAGGTGTCGCGGTTGCGGGCGGTGTAGTTCATGGAGAGCAGCAGGGCGCTCTGCTGCATGTTGACGTTGTTGCGGTGGGACCACTTGACGCGGGCCAGCGGCGGGTTGGGGCGGAACCACTGGCGGCTGGTCTGGCTGGCCTGCACGGTGCGGTCGTGGGTGTCGGCGCCGCCGTTGCCGAAGGTCTCGTAGAAGCGGCCGATGGAGTTGTGGCCGTGGGCGACCTGCATGAGGTAGTTGGCGCCCCAGCCGTCGTAGAAGCCCCAAGTCCAAACGCCGGGGACGCCGCGCTTGGTCATCTCCTCGACCTCGTTCCAGGCCATCTTCTGCCACTCGTTGATCTCGATGGGGTCGATCCAGGCGTTGTAGGGGCCCATGCCGGTGGAGGTGTAGAGGAAGGGGACGGACTCGTGGAGGTCGTGCAGCACCTGGGGGTGATACTCGATGTAGGCGCGGGTGATGTTGCGGCTGAGGGCGAGGGAGAGGGCCATGCCGTCGCGGTTGTTGTCGTGGGCGACATACTTGCCCCAATAGACGAGGCTGGGGGCGGGTTTTCCGGGGTTGGCTTTGCGCCAGCGGTAGAGATCGACCATCTTCTCGCGGCCGTCGACTTCGAGGACGGGCGTGAACATGACGATCATGTTCTTGCGGATGGTCTGGATGAAGGGCGTATCCTCGACGGCCAGGCGGTAGGCGAGTTCCATGAGCATCTCGGGCGAGCCGGTCTCTGAAGAATGGATGGCGCCGGTGGCCCAGTAGAAGGGGAGGCCTTCGGCCAGCAGCTTTTCGGCCTCGGCGTCGGGCGTCCGGCGGGGGTCGGCGAGGCGGGCGGTGATGTCCTTCAAGCGGTCGAGCCGGGCGAGGTTGGCTTCATCGGAGATCAGAACCAGGACCATCTCGCGGCCCTCTTCGGTCTGGCCGATGGAGGTGACGCGGACGCGCGGGGAGGCCTTGGCCAGCTCGCGCATGTAGCGGTGGACGTCGGCGGCGTAAGTGAGCTTGTCGGGGGCGCCGGCGACATAGCCGAGGATCTTTTCAGGAGTGGGCACCTTGGCGGAGGCGGGGAGATGATCGACGAGTTCGGTGAGGAACATGGGATCGGTGGTGAACTCGCGGATCTTCTTTGTGTAGCCTTCGTCGGTGGCCTGTTGAGCGGCGGCGGAGAGAGCCAGCAGCAGGGAGGCGGCGACCAGACAACTCGGGCGAGACATGTTCCTAGTATGCTGCAAGGGATGACTACACTCACCCACCTGGAATGCAGTTTGTGCGGGAAGATCCGCCCGGCGGGCGTGGCGCACAACCTGTGCGAATGCGGCGGTCCGCTGCTGGTGCGCTACGACCTGGAGGCGCTGAAGAGCGGCTGGAGCCGGGAGTGGATTGTGAGCGGGCCGTCGTCGATGTGGCGCTACGCGCCGGTGCTGCCGGTGTCCAAGCCGGCATCGATGATCTCGCTGGGCGAGGGATGGACGCCGCTGATCCGGGCGAAGAACTACGGGGCGGCGGTGGGGGCGCGGAACCTGTGGGTAAAGGACGAAGGCCTCAATCCAACCGCGTCGTTCAAGGCACGTGGGCTGGCCTGCTGCATCTCGATGTGCCACGAGCTGGGGATCAGGAAGGTGGCGCTGGGCTCGGCGGGCAACGCGGCGAGCGCAACGGCGGCCTATGCGGCGGCGGCGGGGATCGAGGCGCACATCTTTATGCCGCGGGACGTGCCACAGGCCAACTACATCGAGTGCCTGGCCTTTGGGGCGAAGGTGACGCTGGTGGACGGGCTGATCAGCGACTGCGGCCGGATGGTGGCCGAGCGCAAGGATGCCGAGGGCTGGTTCGACGTGAACACGCTGAAGGAGCCGTACCGCATCGAGGGCAAGAAGACGATGGGCTACGAGGTGGCCGAGCAGTTTCAATGGAAGCTGCCGGACGCGATCTTCTACCCGACGGGCGGGGGCGTGGGGCTGATCGGGATGTGGAAGGCGTTCGAGGAGATGGAGGCGCTGGGGTGGATCGGGCCGGAGCGGCCGAAGATGATCGTGGTGCAGGCCGAGGGCTGCGCGCCGATGGTGCGGGCCTTCGAGCAGGGGGCCGAGCGGGCGACGTTCTGGGAGAACGCCTCGACGGTGGCGGCGGGACTGCGGGTGCCGAAGCCGCTGGGCGATTTCCTGATCCTGCGGGCGGTGCGGGAGAGCGCCGGGACGTGCGTGGCGGTGAGCGACCGGGCGTCTCTGGAGGCGGGGGCGAAGCTGGCGCGGGAGGACGGAATCTTTGCGGCGCCGGAGGGAGCGGCGTGCTTTGCGGCATTGGAGCAGTTGTTGCAGACGGGGTTCCTCAAGGCGGAGGAGAAGATCGTGGTGTACAACACGGGCTCCGGCTTGAAATACCTGGAGGCGTATTCGACGCTGTGGCCGCGGGTGGCCGGGGGCGAGGCGGACAAGCTGGGAGGGCTGGTGACGCCGCGGTAGGGGGTGGGCGTGGATTGGGTTCGAAAGTTCAAATCGTGGTGCGGGCCGGGGGCGGCTGCGGCGGGATTGGCTCGTTTCGGGTTCCGTCAGGTTCGTTCCGAAGGGGTTAAGTTGATGATTCCAAAGGCTCCGTAGGGTCGTTCCGTCATCCTTAGATTGTGGGGTGGGCTGCTGCGGTGACCCGGGGTTCCTCCCGGGTTCTCTCAGGTTCGTTCCAGAGGGGTTAAGTTGATGATTCCAAAGGCTCGGTAGGGTCGTTCCGTCATCCTGAGTTTTTCGGTGGGGCGGGGGTCCGGGGAGGGGGTTGCGGGCAGGGTTGGGGTGGGGGCAGTGGAGGGTGGAATCGAGTTGGCGCGTGGCGGTGAGCATGGGGATGGAATACACCCGGCGCAAGGGGCGCGGAGGGGGTTTGGCCGCAAGTGGCTGAAAACGCGGAGAAAAAAAGTCTGCCTTCTCAGTCACAGCTAAAGTTTTCATCGGCGGGGCGGGCTGGATTCGGGGCGGAGAGAGGCGGGCGTGGGCGCCCCGGTGGTGAAAACGCTCGATGAACGAAACCGCGCCGATTAGTGTTGGGGTCTATGGGGATTGCTTGAGGTGGAGG
>JACRBC010000110.1 GCA_016213245.1 Candidatus Solibacter usitatus
CAGGCTGGGGGGACAAAGTGCCGCAGAGGGCGCATTCAGTATTAGGCATCCGTCGCCACTTTTAGCACAATAGAGAGGATGATTGTCGAGATCGAAGGCGTAGGGCTGCACCTGGCCCATCCGGACGAGATCCCAGTCCGCTGGGTGGGGCAGGAAGAGGTGATGCGTCAACTGCTGGCCGCCTGGCTGGTGGTGGACGAGCAGGACGTGCCGATGAACCCGCGGCTGATCGGCAAGCCTGGGGTGGGCAAGACGACTCTGGCCTACGCGGCGGCATCGCGGCTGGGGCGGGAGATCTTCATCATGCAGGCCACGGTCGACACGCGGCCGGAGGACCTGATCGTGCAGCCGGTGATCGAAGGACCGGGGAAGTTGCGGTACGTGGCCTCGCCGCTGGTGACGGCCATGCTGCGGGGCGGCATCGCCATCCTGGACGAAGGCAACCGGATGTCGGAGAAGAGCTGGGCGAGCCTGGCGCCGCTGCTGGATGCGCGGCGCTACGTGGAGAGCATCGTGGCCGGCATCAAGATCAAGGCCCATCCGCTGTTCCGGCTGGTGGCGACGATGAACGACGACAGCTCCACCTTCGATCTGCCGGAGTACATCCACTCGCGGCTGCAGCCGCAGATTCTGATCGACTTCCCGGAACGCGACGAGGAGCTGGCGATTCTGAAGGCGAACCTGCCCTTCGCCGATGAAAAGATTCTGGAGTACGTCACCGAGTTCCTGCAACAGGCGCACTCGAGCGATGAGCGCTACACGGTCCGCGACGGGATCAACATCGGCCGGTACGCCATCAAGCTGATGAGCACGCTGGACGGCCGGGCGGGTTTCACCCAGGCCGTCGACTTCGCCATCCGGCAGGTGCTCGGCGAAGAGGCTGTGCGCTATGCGCGGCGCAAATAGAAGAGACGGCGA
This sequence comes from Candidatus Solibacter usitatus, assembly GCA_016213245.1. Lineage (GTDB taxonomy): Bacteria > Acidobacteriota > Terriglobia > Bryobacterales > Bryobacteraceae > Paludibaculum > Paludibaculum usitatum_A. The sequence continues at coordinate 919 of JACRBC010000110.1, forward strand.
CGAGCTGCTGGCGCTGGACCGCGGCGGGCTGCGGTATTTTCCCGTGGTTCCAGGCAGGGTGGAGTTCGCCGTGGCGGTGCGGCGCGAGATTCTTGCCCGCCGGCCGCAGGTGGTGGCGGTGGAGCTGCCTGGCTGGCTGGAGCCGCTCTACCGCCAGGCCGTGGCGCGGCTGCCGGAGCTCTCCGTCATCTGCTATCCCGAAGACGAGGAGAGCGACCGCGGCATCTACGTGGTGGTGGAGCCGGCCGATCCCTTTGTCGAAGCCCTGCGCAGCGCCTGGGAGACCGGCGCGGAGGTGCTTTTTCTGGAGCCGGACGCGATCGACCGGCCGCACATGCCGGATCTCTACCCGGACACGCACGCTCTGCGCACCATGGGTTACGACGGTTATGTCGAGGCTTACCGGGTCCATCCCCAGCCGCGCAACGACGAGACGGCCGACCACGCGGCGGCGATGGCATGGCGGCTGCAGGGCGCCGATCCCGACAGGCGCGTCATGGTGGTGCTGAGCCTGAACCTGCTGGACTCCGTGCTGGATGCCATGGAACGGCCGCAGGAGCCGCCCAAACGGCGCAAGCTGCAGACGGCGGACCTGGTCAATCCGCACCCCGACTGCCTGGCTGAGATCGCGCAGGAGTACCCGTACCTGCAGGAGTGCTACGAGGTCTACCGCTCGTTGATGGGGCCGGACGAGATGATCAGCCGCCCCAGGGTGCAGTACCAGTTGCTGAAGCAGGCGGAAGAGAACTACCGGGCGCAGACCGGCGACGAGATCGCGCACTGGCAGCGCCGCATGATGGCGCGCTACACGCGCAATCTGGCGATGGTGGAAAACCAGCTCACCGCCGGACTGTTCGACCTGACGGTGGCGGCGCGCTCGATCGTCGACGACAACTACGCCTGGGAGGTGTGGCACGCGGCCAACTCCTTCACCTGGCAGCGGGACCGGGGAGAGCTGGAGACGGTGAACCTCTCGGCCGGCGAGGTTTTCCTGCGCAGCCGCAAGCTGCGGCTGCGGCGCCGGCTGAAACGGAAGAAGCAGCAACTGATGCCGCACGGGCTGAAGCGGCGGCGCGTGGAGCAGCGGCAGGGCGAGTGGGCCGAGCAGATCAACGGCGAGTCCATTTGCAGCTACCCGCCCGAAGATGTGGTGATCGAGGACTACGGCAAACTCCTCCGCCAGAAGGCGCGCAGCATGCTCAGCGAGGAGCGGGTGCGGGTGGAGCCGTTCACCACCTCGACGCTGGACGGCATCGACATTCGCGAGACGATCCGCAACTGGCATGAGGGGAAGATCTTCGTGCGCAAGTTCGAGAGGCACTCGGGCGACGTCGGCGCGGTGGTGGTCATCTTCGACGAGGACCGGGGCGACCGCTTCGGCTACCTGACCACGTGGCTGGGAGAGCACCAGAACGAGAGCGACATGGCGTTTTACTCCACCGAGCCCTTCGAGCACATGGTGGGGCCCGGCATCGGGCGGGCCGAGTACGGCGGGTTCCTGATGGCGCTGCCGCCGCGGCGCATGTTCGACGTGTGGAGCGATCCGGACTACGATTTCGCCGAGACCAAGGCCGAGCGGCTGCTGATGGCCGGACTGGACTATTCGGTCGAGCGGCACGTGGTGTATGTGGCCGCGCGCCCGCCGCGGACGATCTTTCGATCGATCGCGGCGCACCTGAACAGGCAGATCGTCTACATCCCCATGGGGCAGGTATCGGCTCCCAAGTTGAAGAAAGTACGGGTTGTGCACGTGTTGGACAGCCACCAGCGCCGCGAGATTGCGAAAGATTATCTTTGGTGAAACCAGGAACCCGCGCAGGGGCGTCGAAAGATCGATAAGCCTTGATATACTGATAGTTTGCCTACTCAGAGATCACCCATGAAGTGGACCGTCCTCCTGCTTGCGGCCTCGGCGCTCAGCCAGGCCCAGCAATTCTCCACCGGCCAGGCAGCTCGACTCGTCATCGGCCAGTCTCCGTACACTGCCCAGGATCCCGGCGCCAGCGATAAGCTGCTGGGCTCGGTGGGTGGTGCTGCCTTTGCCAACGACACGCTGGTGGTGGCCGATTCCAACGGCATCGGCGGAACGCCGATCAACCACCGCGTCCTGGTCTATCGCAACGTCAGCGCTTTCATACCCGATCGCAAGGCCCCGATCCCGCAAATCAGCGGCGCCTGCCCGGTGTGCGTGGGAGCGGCCACCAATGTACTGGGGCAGCCCGATTTCAGCGCCACGGAACTGAAGCCGGCCGCGCAGAACACCGTGCGCAAGCCGGTGGGCGTGGCGTTCAACGGCCGGTCGGTGGCCGTTGCCGATACGGACAACAACCGCGTGCTGGTGTGGCGCAGCCTGCCCACCGCCAACCAGCAACCGGCGGACTTCGTGGTGGGGCAGAAGGACTTCACCAGCTACACGACGGCCACCGGCGGCGGCTTGAGCGCCAGCACGCTGCGTGGGCCGGAGGGCGTCTACCTGGATGCCAACAACGGGCTATGGGTAGCCGACACGGGCAACAACCGGGTCCTGTACTACGGCGAGGTGTCGCAGAACGGGCAATCGGCCAAGCTGGTGCTCGGCCAGTCCGATTTCGGTGTGAACCAGCAGCGCGGGCTCTTCCCCAACTTTGTGGTGAAGGCCGACACCATGCTGAATCCGACCTCGGTTTCGGGGGATGGAACGCATCTCATCGTCACCGACCTGGCTTTCAACCGCGTGCTGATTTGGAATGCCATCCCGACCAGGAACGGCCAACCCGCCGATGTCGTCGCGGGCCAGGCGGAGATGACCAACAGCACGCCCAACGACTCGTCGAAACTCTGCGCCTCCAACGGCACAGACAAGGACGGCAAGGCGACCTATCCGGCCCGTTGCGGGGCCACGATGGAGTTGCCCCGGGCGGCAATTTCAGACGGCCGGCGGTTGTTTGTCGCCGATGGCGGCAACGACCGTGTTCTGGTGTGGAACGAAATTCCGCGCGCCAACGGCGTGCCGGCCGACTTTGTCCTCGGCCAGCCCAGCCTGGAATTGAACCAGGCCTCCGATTCGGCCGAGCCGGAACGCATTTCATCCACCGACTCGTTCCGGACGCCGGTCTCGCTGGCCTGGGATGCGGTCAATCAGAACCTCTATGTGGCCGACACGTACAACCGGCGGGTGCTGGTGTATACGCCCGGCGACTTCCCGCTGCCGATGACGGCGGTGCGCAACGCGGCCAGCCCGGAGGTTTACGCGGGTGGCAGCGTCAGCTTCTCCGGGACCATCGAGGAGAAGTACGACCTGTCGATCAAGATCGGCAACAACAGCGTGAAGAAGGCCGACGGCACGGTGGCGGACCCCAAGGAATACAAGATTACGACCGTCAAGGCCGACACCTTCGACACGATCATCGACAAGTTCGCCGCACTGATTAACGAGGGAGCGGGCGATCCGTACGTCCTGGCGATACCGAACAAAGTAATCCAATCGATCCGGCTCACCTCACGGCTGGGCGGATTGCCGGGAAATGAGATTTCGATGGCCACCGCAATCTCTCCGGACACGGCCAAGGTGGTGCTCACGGTAAGCGGCGCCACGCTGACGGGCGGTCAGAATGCCTCACGCATCGCCCCCTATGCCATCGTCACAGTGCTCGGCGACAACCTGGCGGATGAGACCACGCCGGTTCAGGACCTCTCCAAGCCCTTGCCGACCGAACTGGGCGGGGTGGAGTTTTACGTGGACGGGATCAAGGCTCCGCTGGTGGGGGTTTCGCCCAGCCGCGTCCTGGCGCAGATCCCGATCGAAGCCACCGATCGCAGCAGTTCATCCGGCATCCTGCGCGTGCGGCGTAAGAGCGGCGCCATCACGGTGTCCACGCCGGTGGCGATTCCGATCATCGCCCAGAATCCGGCGGTCTACAACGACCCGGGGCTCCAACCTTCTCCGGGCCTGGCCTATCACTCTTCCAGCCAGGCAATGGCTACTGTTTCCGTCGACGGCGCGCCCAAGGGCGGCGATGTCGCTACCATCTCGATTCGGGGCCGGGAGTATTCCTACACCGTGCAGACCATAGACACGCTGGCCATCGTGCGCGACCGGTTGATCGCCCTGATCAACGCCAGCGATCCGGAAGTGGAAGCCTACTCCGCGGGCCCATTCCAGCGCATCCGTCTCCGCGCCCTCGTGCCTGGACCGGAGGGCAACGGCATCCCCATCAGCGCCAAAGCGAACACCGACGCGCAGGTGATCATGTCGGCCTTCAACTCCGCCCTGTGTTGCGCCAACGAGGCTGGCGCGCCAGTCACCGAAGCCAACCCCGCCACGCCCGGTGAGACCATCGTCGTGCTCGCCGGCGGGCTCGGCCTGGTGGGTCCGGACGAGGCGCGGGAAGCGATGAAGAACGGCCAGCCCTACAGCGGCCCGATGATCAACGATCCCACCGAATTCGTAGCGGCCCTGGCCGGCGGAAAGACGGCCAACGTGCTGTTTGCCGGCCTGCGCCGCGGCCTGGTCGGCGTCTACGAGGTCCACCTGGAGCTCAACCCGGACCTGCCTACCAATCCGAAGACCGAGGCCACCATCGCACAGAGCTTCCAGGTGTCCAATATCTTCACGTTCCCGGTGTTGAACACGAAGTCCGTCGATTAGCCTTCCGGTTGGAGCAGCGGCTCGTACGGCTTGAGGCCGGCGGCTCCCAGAGCGCCCCGTGCAGCTTCCGCCTGCGCCTGACTGACGTAGAAGAAGGCTCCGATCAGTTCGCGGACGAAGAGCACCCCGCCGCGGTAGCGGTCCGGTTCCACGAGGTAGTCCACCTCGCCGCCGTCGAAGAGCGATTCCACCTGTTTGGCCTCCCGCAGCTTCTTGGCGATATAGACGAGGACGAGTTCCTGGTCTCCAAAGAACGGCTCTTGCTGGCGCATGGGTCCATTTCAGCGTAACCCAGCGGAGAGTCCGGCCGGGCCGGCGGCACTATCTTGCTGAGACGATGACCGCCCCAACCAGCCGCGGCACAGAGGAGGAACTGCTCCACTGGCTCGCGCTCCGCCTCACTCCCGGGCTGGGCCCGAGGAAGGCCACGGCGCTGATCGACCGCTACGGCTCCGCCATGGCGGCGCTGCGCGCCTCGGCGTCAGAGCTTGAAGCGTTCGGACTGCCTGGATCGGTCGCCCGCAGCCTGGCCAGCGGCTGCTCTTTCGAAGAGGCGGCGGAACAACAGGAGAAGATCAAGCGGATGGGGGTTGAGGTCATCGTCTGGACCGATCCTGCATACCCTGCCGCGCTGCGGGAGATCTTTGACGCTCCACCTGTACTGTTCGCCCTGGGCAGGATTGAGATCCTGGATACGGTGATGGTGGCGCTGGTGGGCAGCCGGCGGGCGAGCGCCTATGGGAAGGCGGCGTCCGAACGCCTGGCGGCCGAGCTCGCCGCGGCGGGGGTGACTGTGATCAGCGGCATGGCGCGCGGCATCGATACCGCCGCCCATCTGGGCGCGCTTTCGGCCGGCGGCGTCACGGCGGCGGTCTTCGGCTGCGGATTGGACATTATCTATCCGGCCGAGAACCGTCACCTGGCCGACCGGCTGGCCCGCGAGGGCCTGCTGCTGAGCGAGTTCCCAATGGGCACGCCGGCGCACCCGCAGAACTTCCCCATCCGCAACCGGATCATCAGCGGGCTGAGCGCCGGGGTGGTGGTGGTGGAGGGAGTGCAGTACAGCGGCAGCCTGATCACCGCGCGGCTCGCCCTGGACCAGAACAAGGAGGTGTTCGCCGTCCCCGGCAATATCACCTCCGCGCTCAGTTTCGGGCCGAACCTGCTGCTGAAACAGGGCGCCCAACTGGTGCAGGCGGCCAGCGATATCCTGGACGGGCTGGGGTGGGATAGCAGGAGCCGGCTGAGCCGGCAACAGGAGCTACCCCTGGCGCCCGCGCCGGCGGAGACGCCGCCGGCGATGGCCCGCATCGCCAAGGATATTCTTTCTTTTCTTTCGGTTGACACGCCAATGCAACTCGACGTCCTGCTCGGACATCTAATGGACTGCTCTTCCTCGGAGGTGATCGCCGTCCTGTTTGAGCTGGAACTACAGGGCCGCATCCGCCAACTGCCCGGTCGAAGTTATGTTAAGGTGTGGTACGAGCGACCGGGCCGGGAATAGAGCCCGGACCATTCTCGGAAACCTTCATAAGCAATAGATATGGCGAAATCTCTAGTGATCGTCGAATCGCCGGCCAAGGCGAAGACGATCGGCAAGTACCTGGGCAAGAACTTCACGGTCAAGGCGAGCCTTGGGCACGTCAAGGACCTGCCGAAGAACGACATCGCGGTGGACGTGGAGAACAACTTCCGTCCGTCCTACGTGGTCATCGAAGGCAAGAAGAAGCTGATCGACGAGCTCCGCAAGGCGGCCAAAGACTCCGACGCCGTTTACCTGGCGGCCGACCCGGACCGCGAAGGCGAGGCCATCTGCTATCACCTGCAGGAGGAGCTGCAACCCAAGCGGGGCGACCGCCCGGCCATCTACCGGGTGACGTTCAACGAGATCACGGCCAACGCGGTCCGCAAGGCGTTTGAACATCCGCGGGCGGTGGACACCAACCTGGTGGACGCCCAGCAGGCGCGCCGTGTGCTGGACCGCCTGGTGGGCTACAAGATCTCCCCATTGCTGTGGGACAAGGTGCGCCGCGGGCTGTCGGCCGGCCGCGTGCAGACCGTCGCGCTGCGCCTGATTGTGGACCGCGAGCGGGAGATTCGCGCCTTCGTCAAGCAGGAATACTGGTCGATCGACATCCACCTGAACGCCAAGAAGCCGCCCGTCCTGAAGACGGCGCTGGCCAAGCGGAACGGGGAGAACGTCGAAATCGCCGGCCAGGCGGCGACCGAGGCGATTGCCGCCGCGCTGGAAGGCGCGCAGTATGTCGTGAAGTCGGTGGCCACGCGGGAGAAGCGCCGCAATCCGGTGCCGCCGTTCATCACCTCGACTTTGCAGCAGGAGTCGGCGCGCAAGCTGCGTTTCAGCGTGAAGCGCACCATGATGCTGGCCCAGAGGCTGTATGAGGGCGTGGAACTGGGCAGCGAGGGGGCCGTCGGCCTGATCACCTACATGCGTACCGATTCGACCCGCGTCGGCAACGACGCGCTGGCCGAGGCGCGCGAGCTGATCGCCAGCCGGTTCGGGCCGCAGTATCTGCCGGAGTCGCCCAACTTCTATCGCAGCAAGAAGGGCGCCCAGGACGCCCACGAGGCCATCCGCCCCACGTCGGCCATGCGCTCGCCCGAGGAGGTGTCCGGGCACCTGTCGGAAGACGAACTGAAGCTGTACCGGCTGATCTGGATGCGTTTCATCGCCAGCCAGATGACGCCGGCTGTGTTCGACCAGACGACGGTGGAGGTGACGGCCGAGGGCAAGGACGGCGCGGCCTACCTGATGCGCGCCACCGGTTCGGTGCCGAAATTTGACGGCTTCCAGGCGGTCTACCTGGAAGGCAAGGACCAGAAGGACGAGGAGGACGAGGAGGAGAAGAACAAGCTGCCGGCGGTGAGCGAGGGCGAAGTGCTCAAGCTCAAGACCATCCACCCCGAGCAGCACTTCACCGAACCGCCGCCGCGGTTCACCGAAGCCACGCTGGTGAAGGAGCTGGAGTCGGACGGCATCGGCCGCCCGTCGACCTACGCATCGATCCTGTCCACGATTCAGGAGCGCGAGTACGTCAAGAAGGAGGGGGGCAAGTTCTTCCCCACCGAACTGGGCGTGGTGGTGACCGACTTGCTGGTGGAGAGCTTCGCCGACATCTTCGACGCCACCTACACGGCGCGGATGGAGGACGAGCTGGACGAGATCGAAGAAGGCAAGATGGACTGGCGCACCGCGATGGCGGAGTTCTACGAGCGCTTCCAGAAGGACCTCACCGAGGCCGAGCGGTCGATGCGCGACATCAAGCGCATGGAGATGCCCACCGACCAGGTGTGCGACAAGTGCGGCAAGCCGATGGTGATCAAGTGGGGCAAGCACGGCAGCTTCCTGGCCTGCACGGGGTACCCGGAGTGCACCAGCACCCGGCAGCTCAACGTCGGGCTGCACGAGCTGGGCGGCGAAATCGGCGACGAAGAGAACAAGGTGGAGATCTCCGAACAGGACGCCGCCGAGTATTGCCCCAACTGCGGCCGCGAGATGGTGCTCAAGAAGGGCCGCTTCGGCACCTTCCTGGCCTGTACCGGCTACCCGGACTGCAAGACCACCAAGCAGCTCGGCCAGGCGCAGAAGAAGGCCGACGTGCCGCTGGAGGAGAAGTGCCCGCAGTGCGACCACAACCTGGTGGTCAAGAGCGGCCGCTTCGGCGAGTTTACGGCCTGCTCCAACTACCCCACCTGCAAGTACGTCAAGCAGCAGACCATCGGCATCAAGTGCCCGCAATGCAATGAGGGCGACGTCAGCCAGCGGCGCAGCAAGCGCGGCAAGACCTTCTACGGCTGCACGCGGTACCCGGACTGCGATTTCGTGGCCTGGGCCCGGCCCATCCCGGAGAAGTGCCCGGATTGCGGCGCGGTCTACCTGGTGGAGAAGCAGCTCAAGTCGGGCAACTTCGCCGCCTGCGCCAACAAGGAGTGCAAGTACAAGCGCGAACTGGCCCTCGAAGCCGCCCCGGCCTGAAGCCGGGCGCGGTAGAATCGGCGCATGCTCCGCATGACGCGCAGAGGCTTCGCCGCCTCGCTCGCCGCGCCCGCCTGGGCGGCCGCGGCCGAGGAAGTGATCGACCTCCACCAGCACACCAACTACGCGGGCCGTTCAGACAATGAACTGGCCGCACACCAGCGCGCGATGGGGGTTTCGCTGTCCATCCTGCTGCCCACCGATCCGGTCACCGGCCTGGCCGTGAAGGCCGGGGGCAACGACACGGTGGCGGCGCTCTCCGCCCGGCTGCCGCGGGAGTTCGTGTGGTTCTGCAACGAGCACCCGGACACTCCCGGCGCGATTCAGATTCTCGAGAAGCTACTGAGCGGCGGCGCGATCGGGCTCGGCGAGCAGAAGCTGGAGATCGCCTGCGACTCACCGTGGATCCACTCCCTGGCCGCCCTGGCCGCCGAGCGGCGCGTGCCCCTGCTGATGCACTTCCAGCACGGGACCTACAACACCGGCTACGAGCGTTTTCACAAGATGCTGGCCAAGTACCCCAAGACCCAGTTCATCGGCCACGCGCAGACCTTCTGGGGCCACGTTGACGCCGCGCTGAAGCCCGAAGACCTCTACCCGAAGGGCGCCGTCAAGCCCGGCGGGCTGACGGACCGCCTGCTGGCGGACTATGAGAACTTCCACGGCGACCTCTCGGCGGGCTCCGGCCTGAACGCCTTCACGCGTGACGAGGAGCATGGCCGGGCGTTTCTCCTGCGTCATCACCGCAAGCTTCTCTTTGGGACCGATTGCGACGACCGGACCGCCTTCACTGAGCGCTGCACAGGCTCGCGGCAACTGGCGCTGATCCGGCGGCTGGCCGCCGACCCGCAGGCGCGCCGCAACATCCTGTCGGCCAACGCGCGCAGGCTGATGAAGCTGCCTTCGTGACTCCCCTGCCCCGCCAAAGCATCAAATAACGACGCATCCAACGACAATGAGCAACATGCTGAGGGCCGTGCTGGAAAGCGCCTCCGGCGGCGCACGGCGCCCGGAGACCGGCGCCGGACTGGAGAGTTCAATCCCCGGTCTCTATATCGCCGGAGACCTGGCCGGCGCCCCCGTGATGAAGCTGGCGATGGAGCAGGGCCAGGAGGTGGCCCGCCACATCCTCTCGCTGCCGGATGCGCGCGGGGCCGATGCGCCGGTGTGGGACGTTGTGGTGGCCGGCGCGGGCGCCGCAGGGCTCAATTGCGCCCTGGAGTTGCAGGCAGGCGGCCTGCGCGTGCTGGTTCTGGAGAAGGGCCGGATCGCCCAGACCATCGAGGACTTTCCCCAGGGGAAGTGGATCTACGACGAGCCCGCCGGGGCGCCCGCGGCGGGGCGCCTGTGGCTGGAAGGCGCGTCGAAAGAGGATCTGCTCGCCCGCTGGCGCCAGGCTGTGGAGGCCGCCGGGCTCGACGTGCGCGCCGGGGAGGGCGTCACCGGGCTGGCTGCCCACCGCCAGGGCGGTTTCGACGTGCGAACGGCTGAGGCCACCTACGCCTGCCGGCGATTCGTCCTGGCCACCGGCCAGCGCGCCAATCCGCGCCGCCTCGGCGTACCGGGCGAGGACCTCCCCCATGTGCACCACCGCCTCTACAGCCCCGGCCACTACGAGAACGAACGCATCGCCGTCATCGGCGGGGGCAACAGCGCGGTGGAGGCAGCGCTGGCCCTCTGCGGCAGGAACCGGATCACGTTGATCCATCGCGGCGAGGGATTCGACCGGGTCTTTCGGGACAACCGGCGATTGCTCGGAGAGGCCATCGCCGCCGGGCGCATCGAGACGCGGCTCCAGACCACAGTTCGGGAGTTCACAGCCGGCGGAGCGCTGACCTCCGCGGGGAAGATCCCCTGCGACAGGGCTTTTGTCCTCATCGGCGCCGAACCGCCGGCGGCATTCCTCAAGTCCCTCGGCATCCGGCTGGAGAACGAGTGGTCCGGCAATTGGGGGATCTCCCTCGCGCTGCTGGCCGCCGCCTTCGCCGGCATGGGGGCTTTCCACGGTTCGCAGGCGGCGGGGCTGCTGGTGACCCTCGGCGCTCTGGCTGGCCTGGTCTGGCACGGACGGCGCGGCTGCCGCTGGTCCTGGCTGGCGCTGTCCTTCTTCGTCTTCTATTCGATCTACGCCAACAAGCGCGCCCCCGGCCACGAGTTCTGGCCGTTCCAGGGCTGGGGCGCGCAAGGGCTGGCCTTCTTCGGGCGGCCCTTCGGCTTCTGGTACACGGTCCTCTACACGCTGGTCCTGACGGGCTTCGGCGTGGAATCAATGCTCAAGTGGGGCATCCGGCGCCGCGATTGGTTCCAGACCCGCCGGTTCGCCACGCTGATCGGGTTTCAATGGCTGTTTTACTTCCTCATCCCCGAGTTCCTCTTCCGCGCCTGGGTGGCCGATCCGGCGCTCCAGTCCGAAGCGTGGCGCAGCTACGGCATCATCTACGCCTGGCCCCTGTTCCTCCATACGTTCTTCGGCAAGCCACACCCGGTCTGGATCGTCTGGGGCCTGCTGCTGACGTTCGTCCTGATCCCGGTTCTTGTCCTGTTCCACGGGAAACGCTACTGTTCATGGATCTGCGGCTGTGGCGGGCTGGCCGAGACCCTGGGCGACCGCTGGCGCCATCTAGCGCCCAAGGGCCGGCAAAGCGTCCGGCTGGAGCAGATGGGCGCCTGGATCCTGGCGGCGGTGGCTATCATCACTCCCGCCGTCGCCCTCGGCGGCGCCTTCACGGCGCTTCGCGGCCCCGCCTTGACCGCGCTCGACTGGTACGGGCTGATCGTCGACGTGTGGCTGGTCGGACTGTTGCCGATGACCCTCTATCCCTTCCTCGGCGGCAAGATCTGGTGCCGCTACTGGTGCCCGCTGGCGAAGATGATGGAGCTTCTCAGCGCCTGGTTTACGCGCCTCCGGATCAGCCGTTTCGCCATCTATTCGAACGACAAGTGCATCGCCTGCGGCGAGTGCAGCCGGTACTGCCAGGTCGGGATCGACGTGATGCGTCTTGCCATGCGGCAGGAGCCGGTCGACAACCTGAACTCCTCCTGTATCGGCTGCGGCATCTGCGTCACCGTCTGCCCGATGGACGTCCTTTCCTATAGCCGTCCACGCGCACCTGTACTCGTACAGATCGAGCCGGCAGGGTAGCCGGGGCAGCGCCAGAGCGGTTGTGGTTGTTGTTTTCACACTGAAACATGGAGAAATTTGTGGTTTAGAACGAAAGGTTGCTTTTTCACACGTTTGTTCGTGATAGAATCAGTTTCTACACGAGGCGATGATGACCGGACCGCACCCAATCGGACTGGCCGGGCTGATCAGGGAACTTGGCCTTCAGACCGAGGCGCCTGCGGTGCGCTCACAGGCAGAACCTGCGGCGCGAAGGACGGTCGAAAGCCCGCAGGAAGTGCTGGAAGTCTATCCGGCTCAATACGATTGCACCACGCTGGAAGAGCACCTGCGCTTTGCCCTGCGCAACGAGCCGATGGATCTGCGGGTCTGGCGGGCTGTCTTGGACGCGCTGCCGCCGGTGGTGGTTGAGCGCTGGGTCCAACAGCAACCAGCCAGCGTCTATGCGCGCCGGGCGTGGTACCTGCTGGAGAGCCTGACCGGGACGACATTGGATCTGCCGGACTGCATCGCCGCCTACGCCGACCTGGCGCCGGAGGCGCTCCAGGTGGTGTGGCGCGGGTCCGGCCATCCGGAGGCCCAGTCCAGGCGTCATCGTATTCGCAACAACCTGCTGGGGCATCGGGGATACTGCCCGCTGGTGCGGCACACCCGCACGCTGGAGGCTCATCGGCAGAGGCAGTACGATCAGCAGGTCTTCCAGCTCTCAACCACGGTGGACCCGCTGCTTTTTCAGCGGGCGTCGGACTACCTCTACCTGAGCGAGACCAAGTCGACCTACGCCATTGAAGGCGAGAAGCCCGCCGCAGGCAGGGCGGAACGGTTTGCCGCCGCTCTCATGCGAGCAGGGGAGAGCCGGTTCGCCAGCGAACAGGCATTGGTGGGCTTGCAGCAGCAGATCATCCAGGACCAGCGCTTTGCCGCGCAAGGCTGGCGGCGCGGCCAGAACTACGTCTCCCGGACGCGCATCGACTACTCGGAAGACATCCAGTACATCTGCCCGAGGCCGGAGGACCTGGCGGCGCTCATGGGCGAATGGATGGCCATGGTGAAGAAGATCTACAGCGCGGATGCCACAGACGCGGTGGCGCTGGCCGCCTGCGCCGCCTTCGGATTCGTCTATCTTCATCCCTTTGACGACGGTAACGGCAGAATCCACCGGTTCCTGATCCACCACGTGCTGGCCCAGCGCGGCTACACGCCGCCGGGAATCGTCTTTCCCGTCTCGGCGGTGATGCACCGCCGGCGCAAGGACTACGAGGCGGTTCTGCAGACGATCTCCCGCATGGTGAACCAGCAAATCGAATACACGCTGGACGACGCCAGCCGGATGACGGTCACCAGCAACACCATCGACCTGTACCGCTATCCCGACCTCACGCCGCACGCCGAGTTCCTCTACGAGTGCATCGCCGAGACGGTGGAGAAAGACTGGCCGCGGGAGTTGAGTTTCCTGACGACGTTCGACTCGGCCTTCCGGGCAATTCAGAACATCGTCGACATGCCCGACGCGAAGATCCGGCTGCTGGTGCGGCTGCTCCTGCAGAACAACGGAATGCTGGCCGCCGGGAAACGCGCGCTCTATGATTTCCTCACCGACGAGGAGGTCAGCCGGATCGAGGACGCCGTACAACCGCTGGTGAACTCCGGCTTCACGGGGGGCGCACTGTAGCAAGCCGGTTGTGCCGGCGCGGGCGCGGGGTTATTCTCGACAGAGGGGCGGCTGGCCGCCTCCAAGACGGCGGCTCTCCGCCGGCCGGCTGAGCGAGGGGAGAAACGCGATCCAATGTCAGGCAGAGACGACGGCGAGTTCGAACTGATACTCGGCAACAAACAACTCCTGAGCGTTTTGTTCATCGTGGTTGTGCTGCTGGGGGTTTTTTTCGCGATGGGCTTCCTGGCCGGAAGGAGCACCGGGGTGACCACGGTGGCCTCCGGCCCGCGGCAGAGTGACCGGCCGCCGCTGACGGTGGACTCCGCCGGCGGCGCCGGACCGGCGGCCGCTCAACCGCCGCCGCCCGAACCCCAGATGGTCCCGCAGCCGCGGCCGGCCCAGGTTGAGCCGCAGGTGGCCGCGCCGGTGAGGACCGAACCGGAGAAGGCCGCGCCGGCCAAGGCGGAGCCGCCGCCTCCGGCGCCCGCCAAGCCCCCGGCCAAACAGCCCGAGGCGCAGAAGCCGCCGGCCGCCGGGTTTGTCCAGAATCCTCCGGCAGGCAATTATCTGCAAGCGGCCGCCACCCGGCGCGCCGACGCGGAATCCATGCTGGCCTACATCGGCGGCAAGACGGGGTTGAAGGGCTACGTTGCGCCCTCGCCAAAGTCGGCGGAACTTTACCGCGTGCTGATCGGCCCGCTGGCGAGCAGCGAGGCGATCACCGCCGCCCGCGCCAAGCTGAACGACATTGGCGTGAAGAGCCCCTACGCCGTCAAGTACTGACTGATGGACCCGTTGGTTCAGATCGAACCGCGCGGCCCGCGGGTGAAGCCGCGCCTGCCGGACTTTCTGCGCAAGACCGGCACTCATTTTCACGCAGTGCAGCCGCTGAAGAACCGCCTGCGGCGGCTGAACCTGCACACGGTGTGCGAGTCGGCGCGCTGCCCGAACATCCACGAGTGCTTTCATCGGGGAGCGGCCACGTTCATGATCCTGGGCGGCATTTGCACGCGTGGCTGCGCGTTCTGTTCCGTGCCCAAGGGATCTCCGGAGAAGCAGGAGATGCCCATCGATCCGCGCGAGCCGGAGAACGTGGCGCGGATGGCCGCGGAGATGGCACTGCGCTACGTGGTGATCACCAGCGTCAACCGCGACGACCTTGCCGGTGGCGGCTCCGCGCACTTTGCCGAGACGGTGAGACTGGTGCGCGAGGCGCTGCCGGAGTCGCGCATCGAGGTACTGACTCCCGATTTTTGCGGAGACATGGACGCCGTGGCGCGCGTGCTGGACGCAGCTCCCGACGTCTTTAATCACAACATGGAGACGGTGCGGCGGCTGTATCGCAAGGTGAGGCCGCAGGCGGACTACGACCAGTCGCTGAAAGTGCTGGCCTTCGCCAGGGCCCACAGCCCGGGGATCATGACCAAGTCCGGCCTCATGGTGGGCCTGGGCGAGAGCGAGGACGAAGTCAACATCCTTCTGGACGATCTGCGGGCCTGCGATGTCGATGTGGCCACCATCGGCCAGTACCTGCAACCCACCCGCCGCAACATGGAAGTGGCCGAATTCGTGCCGCCGGAACGCTACGAACGCTGGACCGCGTATGGCGGTTCGGCCGGGTTCAAGCAGGTGTTTGCCGGGCCGTTCGTTCGTTCCAGCTACATGGCGGACCAGGTGAATCACGCCGCGGCCGCCGGCACGGAGCGGCAATGACGCGCTGGCAGATCTGTTTTGCCGGCAGCGTACTGTCCGCGCTGCTGCTGGCCTCGCTCTTTCCTCCGCTGAGCCTCGAAGCGCTTGCGCCCGCGGCCCTGACGCCGCTGCTGTTTGCCATGGCGCGCGAGCCCGATGGGCGCCGGCGCTTTCTGTGGAGCTGGCTCTGCGGCTTTCTCTACTGGCTGCTGGTCTGCCATTGGATTCGCGACACGCTGGCCGCCTTCGGGGGCTTGAACGGGCCGCTGAGCTGGCTGGCCGTGATCCTGTTCGCCGTTGCCAAGGGTCTGCACACGGCGGCGTTCGGATGGCTGGCGGGCATGGTGGTGAATCGCGCGTGGGCGATACCGGCCGTGGCGGCGCTTTGGACCGGCATCGAGCGGACTCACGGACCGCTGGGATTCGCCTGGCTGACGCTCGGCAACGCCGGCATCTCGCTGCCTCTGCCGCTGCGCGCCGCGCCGCTGCTGGGCGTCTACGGCCTCTCCTTCATCTTCGCCGCCCTGGCCTGCGGATTGACGCTGGCCACGCTGAAGCGCGACCGCCGCCAACTCGCCTGGCTGTTGGCCCTGCCGCTGCTCTGGTTGCTGCCGCCTCCGCAGGCGAACTCGCAGCCCGGCGAACAGGCCGTGGCGATGCAAACCAACATTCCGGGGGACTTCACCTGGACGGTAGAAGAGAAGGACCGCGCGATCCGGCATCTATCGGTGATGACCCTGGCCGAAGCGTTGGAGCCGTCCCGGGCGAAGCCCTCGCTGGTGCTCTGGCCGGAGGCGCCGGCGCCGTTCTACTTCTACGAGGATTCAGATTTCCGGCTGCGCGCCAGCGAGGTGGCCCGGCTCAGTAGCGCTCCGTTCGTGCTCGCCGGCGTGACCTACACCGCCTCCAGGCAACCGCTGAACTCCGCGCTGCTGCTTGGTCCGCGGGGGCAGTTGTCGGGCCGCTACGACAAGGCGAGGCTGGTGCCCTTCGGCGAGTTCGTTCCCGCCGGCTTCCGCTGGATCGAGAAGATCTCCAGCGAGGCGGGCGACTACGTCCCGGGCCCGGGCGCGAAGGTTCTGATCGCGGGCGGCCACACCCTCGGCGTCTTTATCTGTTACGAATCGGCGTTTCCGGACTACGTACGGCAATTCACCGCCTCAGGCGCCGAGGTGCTGGTGAACTTGACCAACGACGGCTACTACGGCAGCAGCGCCGCCCGCGGGCAGCACCTGCTGCTGGCGCGCATGCGCGCAGTGGAGAACGGCCGCTGGCTGCTGCGCCCCTCCAACGACGGCGTCACGGCGTCCATCGATCCCGCCGGACGCGTCTGGGACCGTCTGCCAGAATACCAGCGCGTCGCGGGCCGCCTGCGCTTCGCCTGGGAACGCGCGCTGACGCCGTACACGCGTTTCGGCGACTGGTTCGCCTGGCTGTGCCTGGCCGCCGGACTGGCCGCCGCGGCGGCGGCGCAGATTCCCTCCTACCGCCGGGATCGATAGAATGGTGCGCGCCATGCCGCGCGCCACCCTCATCCCACTTCTCTTCACGTGCCTGACCGCCGCCGCCGGACCGCTTCCCGTGCGGGGCATCCATCTCGCCGCGCCGAAACCCGACGAGATGCCGCTGGCCGTCCGCTTCATCGAAGAGGCGCTGCCGAAGGAAGGCGTCAACGTCCTGGTGCTCGAGATCAATTATCGCTACCAGTTCGTAAAGCGGCCTGAGGCCGCCGAGCCGGACTCGCTCAGCCGCGAGCAACTCCAGCAGCTCGCCGACTCCTGCCGCAAGGCCGGGGTAAAGCTCATCCCCCTGATCAACCTGCTCGGCCACCAGTCCTGGGCCAAGACCACCTTCGGCTTGCTGCGTGCGCATCCGGAGTTTGACGAGACGCCGGGCAAGTATCCGCAGAACGAGGGAATCTACTGCCGCAGCTACTGCCCGCTCAATCCGCAGGTCCACGATGTACTGTTCGACCTCATCGACGAAGTGATGGATGCCACCGGTGCGACCGCGTTTCACGCCGGCATGGACGAGGTGTTCCTGCTGGGCGAGGACGATTGCCAGCGCTGCAAGGGCCGCAACAAGGCGGAACTCTTCGCCGGCGAAGTACAGGCCGTGCGCGACCATCTGGCCGCGCGCGGACAGGAGTTGTGGATCTGGGGCGATCGCCTCATCGACGGCGCCGTCACCGGCATCGGCAAGTGGGAGGCAAGCCAGAACGGCACCGAACCGGCGCTGCGGCTGATTCCCACCGACGTGGTGATCAACGACTGGCACTACGAGTCGGCCCATCCCACCGCCTCTCATTTCGCGCTGTCGGGCTTCCGGGTGGTCAGCGCGCCGTGGCGCAAGGAATCGGTGGCGCTACGGCAGCTCGACCAGATGCGCGACGTGCGTGCGCACGGCTCGCCGGCGGTGGCCTCACGCATGTTGGGGATGCTGCAAACCACGTGGGTCGGCTTTGGACCGTTTGTCCGCACGTACTTCAACCAGCCGGAGGAGACGCCGCGCGCGCAGGTGATTGAAGCCGTGCAGTGCTTCAGGGAGCTCTTCCGCGAATTGAGGAGCATGAACTGACCATGCCCGCCGGGCGGAGCTCTCACGGCTCCGCCCTCAGCGGGCCGTCTGAACAGGACGCCTGCCGGACTGCTTCCACTCGCGGAGTTGCCGCAGGCCCTCCGCCATTTCGGCCGGGCTGATGGCGCAGTGGCCGGGCCGCTTCACGTACTGCTGCGCGAACAGGGCTTCGCTGCCGGCCTGCCGCGCCAGAATGGCGTACATGTTGGGCGTCCACGGCGGCACCAGCGGGTCGTAGGTCGTGTGGATCGCCAGCATCGGCCGCGACAGCCGGCCGGTGGGCGAATAGTAGGTCCGCAAGTACTCCACGGCGCGCGCGTCGGCCTCGTACCGCGCCACACCGTCGTTCAACGCGTTGTCGTCCGCCGTGCCGTCATAGATGGTGTCGCGGTTGTCGAACGGATTGCCTCCCCCGCGCTCCCGCAGGTCCTTCAGGATGAATGTGAAAAAGACCAGCCCGGAGGCCAGCTCTTTGTTGCTCCTGATGCCCGACCAGCGGCGCATGGCGGCGGACTGCTCCGGCTTGGAATCGAGCAGCGCCTCAATGGTTTTGTTCATCTCCGCCGTCATGGCAAAAGCGGCGGGCGCCTTCGCCGGGTTGGGCAAGGCTTCGGGGAAGTAGTAGTCAAACACCACGCGCATGTCGAACACGCGCCGCTCCATGAACCAGGCGGCGCTGGCCAGCGGGCCGCACAATGCCAAGCCCCCGTCGTAGCCGCTCGGGTACTTCTCCAGGATGGCCATGGTCAGGAATCCGCCCATGGAGTGCCCCATCACCCAGGTCTCCTTCGGCTTGCCGTGCTTGGCGATGAAGTGCCGCCGGAGCGCTTCGGTGTCCAGCAACGCCTCTTCGACGGCCCATCCGCCGGCCGAGTAGCCCGACTGAATGACGGCGAATCCGGCCAGCGCCAGGGGGGCCATGTTGCTGGGTCTGGAGGCGTCGAACTTCGCCGGCGTGGGGCTGTAGCCGTGACAGTACACGATCAGCGTACCGTTCCAGTTGTCGGGCAGGTCGATGCGATACTCGGCGCCGTTGATGGAACCGGTTTCGACGCCGGCTGAAGCAATCGGCGAGAACAACGCGAGCAGCAGGATCGGAATGGTCCGGGACATAGATCCCGCAATTCTATCAGCCGTGCCGGATCACCAGCACATCGCCGTCCTTGACGATGTACTCCTTGCCTTCCAGCCGCAGCAGGCCCTTCTCCCGCAGCCCGTGATAGCCGTCGTGGTCCACCAGCGACTGCCAGTTGACCACTTCGGCGCGGATGAACTTCTTCTCAAAGTCGGAGTGAATGGCGCCGGCGGCCTTCACCGCCGTCGAGTGCACGGGAATGGTCCAGGCGCGGACCTCGGTCTCTCCGGCGGTGAGAAAGCTCATCAGGCCCAGCAGCCGGTACATGACGTTGATCAGGCGGTCGAGGCTGCTGCCGGGCAGCCCGTAGCTGGTCAGGTACTCCTGAGCCTCTTCGGGAGAAAGCTCAGCAAGCTCGGCCTCGATCTTGCCGCAGACGGCGGCGACCTCCGCATTGGCCTTGCCCTTCAGGATCTTTTCGCGATACCCGGCCTCCACTTCGTTGAGCTTAGCCGCGTCGCCTTCGCCGAGGTTCAGCACGTACAGGATCGGCTTCTGCGAAAGAAACTGGAAGCCGCGGAGCCGCTTCTCGTCCTCGCCTTCCAGTTCCCAGGCGCGTAGCGGTTCGCCGGATTCGAGCTTTCCCTTGGCGCTTTCCAGCAGCTCAAACTCGCGATCCAGCGCGGGGTCCTTGATCTTTCTGCGCTCCTTGTCCAGCCGTTCCAGGCGCTTCTCCACCACGACCAGGTCACTGAGCACCAGCTCCGTGTCGACGTCGTCGATGTCGCGCAGCGGATTCACGTCGCCTTTTTCGTGAGGCACCGTCTGATCGTCGAAGACGCGAACGACGTGCGCGATGGCGTCGGCCACGCGCAGGCTGGCCAGGTAGCTCGGGTCGCGCAGGGCCTCCTTGGAGATGGCCGGGAAGTCGAGAAACTCGATGCTGGCGTGCGTCACCTTGGGCGGGGAGAAGACCTTGGCCAGCGCATCCAGGCGCGGGTCTGGAACTTTGGTCATGCCCACGCGGGCTTCCATGCTGCCGACGCGGGTGGATTCGTGCACACCGGTCAGGATAGTGAATAGGCTGGTCTTGCCCGTCATGGGAAGACCGAGGATGGCTGTTTTCATAACTCTAGAGTGGAACTTCGATGCGGTTCAGGATTTCGGTCAGGATGCGCTCCGCCGTCTCGGTGGAGCGCGCGGCCAGCGCCACGCGCTGGTTCACCACCACGCGGTGGGCGAAGACGGGCACGGCCAGCCGTTTCACGTCGTCCGGCAAGGCGTAGTCGCGGCCTTCCATAAGCGACAGCGCCTGCACGGCGCGGTACAAAGCCTGCGCGCCGCGCGGGCTGACGCCCAAGGCCAGAGACTCGTGCGCGCGCGTGGCTTCCACGATGGCCAGCATGTAGCCGACCAGCGATTCGTCCACCGTCACGGACTCGGCGGCCTTTTGCGCCTGCAACAGCTCGGCGGGCGACAGGACCGGCGAAACGTCCGCCGCCGCCAGCGACTGGCCGCCGCGGACGATCTGGCGCTCGCTGTCGGAATCGGGATAGCCGATACGCAGGCGCATGAGGAAGCGGTCAAGCTGCGATTCAGGCAGAGGGTACGTGCCGTGATGCTCCACCGGATTCTGCGTGGCGATCACCAGGAACGGCTCGGCCATCGGATAGGTGGTCCGGTCGATGGAGATCTGGCGCTCGTTCATCGCCTCCAGCAGCGCCGATTGCGTCTTGGGCGTGGCGCGATTGATTTCATCGGCCAGCACGAAATTGGTGAAGATGGGTCCCGGCTTGAATTCGAACTCGCCGCTGCGGGCGTTGTAGACCGTGACGCCCAGGATGTCGCCCGGCAGCATGTCGGCCGTGCACTGCAGCCTGTGGAATCCGCACTTCACCGACCGGGCCAGGGCATGAGCCAGCGTGGACTTGCCGACGCCCGGCACGTCCTCAATCAGCAGGTGGCCGCGCGAGAGCAGGCACACCACCGAGAGGCGGATGACGTCGCTCTTGCCGCGGATTACGGCGTTCAGCGACGCTTCCAGATCGGCGAGCTTTTGCGCGCAGCCGGCCGACGCAGGAATTGCCGAGGCTTCCGTCATTCCTTTCCATGATACTCCGCGCCCCCACGCACCCGAATCCACTCCAACCGCCTGCCGGCGCGATCCCAGACCACCGCGTGTACGCCGTCCATTCCCGCCAGCGACGCGCCGCGGGCAAAGCGCGCTCCTCCGCCCACCGGCCGGAACTCCCCGCTGGCGCGATCCAGGGCACATAGCTCGTAGGAAGTCGACAATCTCTCGGGCTCGCCGGGCCCGCGCGCAGGCAGCAGCCCATAGACGTCTTCGCCGGAGCAGGCGAAGGTGAGCCAGCTCCTTCCTCCCACAGCGAGGGGCACCCTCCATGTCGTTCCGCGGCCCGTCACTACGTCGATCTCCAATAGCGCGACGGCGTTCGGCAGCCACGCCAGCAGCCGGCCCGGTGCCGCGCTCAGCAACGCCGGCACGCCGGCCGGCCCGGTGTGAAACGCCTCCCTCTGCTCGCCCGCGGGGTTGGGCACAAGCGGCAACTTCCTGCGCGCCAGCAGGCTCCACGGACCCTCCGCGGGGCCGCTGACGCGGTGCAGCAGGGAGTCGTCCTGCCCCGGACCCAGGCACCACACGCCGGTTATCTCATCCACGGCCAGCTTCACGCACAGCACGTCGTCCAGGCCCGAGAAGCGCGCTTCCCCGCGCTGCGGGTAAACGGCCAGGACGCGCGACGTCTTCCCCATCGAGAACGCCACCCCCAACGCCACGGTCAGCGATTGATCGGCCTGCAGCGCGAAATCACGGACCTCGGCCCGGCGTAGCCCCCCCACGCCCGCGCCCGCCTGAATGCGCCGCAGCGGGCGGCCCTCACGGTCTCGGATGACGACGAAGGCGCCCGGGTCGCCCGCCTCCAGCGCGACGATCCGGCCGTGTTGGAACTTGACCTCCGTCGCGTTGGGGGGAAGAGTGACCGGCATTCACACCATCCGTTCGAAGGCCGCCAGGTACGCCAGGCCCGCCGCCCCCACCACGCCGGAGGTGTCGGCCACGCCGTTCGGCAGAAGCGACACGCTGCGTTTCAAGAGACCTTCAACGCGCCAGTCCACCTCGCGCTGCAACGGCTCAAACAGCGCCGCGCCCGCCTCGGCGATGGAGCCGCCGAGAATCACCACTTCCGGATCGAGCACGTGCAGCAGTCCGGCGATGGCCGCCCCAAGCACTTTGATGCGGCGTTCCAGGATGCCCTGGGCAATCAGGTCGCCGCGCGCGGCCTGATCGAATATGAACCGGCAGTCCAGCGCGGCTGGTGTAGTCCGCAGAACGTTCGTCATGGGGGAGACGCATCCCTGGTGCGTCGCCGTCCACGCTTCGGCCTCGATCGCCCGTGCCGAGAACACCGCCTCCAGGCAGCCCCGATTCCCGCAGATGCACAGCGGGCCGTCCGGCTCCACCGTGACATGGCCCATGTGCCCGGCGACGCCGGAGGCCCCGCGCAGGATGCGCCCATCGGCCAGAATCGCCCCGCCAATGCCCGTGCCCAGCGTCAGCATCAGCACGTCGCGCCTGCCGCGGGCCGCGCCCCAGGCCACCTCGCCGGCCAGCGCCGCCTTGGCGTCGTTATCCGCCGACACAGGCAGATCCGGCGCCACCACGCCTTGCAGCAGTTCTCGCAACCGGACGCCAACGAGGAAGCCCCACTCGCCCGGCATGGTGCGCACCTCGGCCGTGTTCGTATCGACGATTCCCTTGCAGCCAAAGCCCGCGCCCGCGGGAGCCGCGCCGTCCAAAACCTGCCGCGCCAGCGCCGGCAGCGCCTGTTCCAGGGCCTCCCGGGACTTCGGCGCCGCCGCCGCCGCCATGCGTTCGATGCGCCCCGTGCGGTCCACCAGTCCGGCTTTGAGCCGCGTCCCGCCGATGTCGATACCCAGGTACATGACTATTACAGCGTCAGCCCCTCTCCGTTCTTCAGCACCTTGAAACGCTGGCCCAACCGCCGGCATTCGCTTTCGAATTCGTCCGTCGTCACCGTGTTGAACGCGAACATGTCGAAGTGGCAGGGAATCGCCAGCTTCACCTGCGCCTCCTTCGCCAGCCATGCCGCTTCCCTGCCCCACAGGTTCCCGGCCACTCCGCGCTCGGGCAGTGAGCCGTTGATGGGCAGCATGGCGACATCCACATGGTGCGGCCGCAGCTTCTCCACCAGCCCTTCATAGAGCACCGTGTCGCCCGGATGGTAGACCGCGTGGCCGCCGAACTTCACCACATTGCCCAAGTACGGGTGCAGGCCCGCCTCCGTGCGATCCAGGCCCTCGTGCGCCGAAGCGATGCCGTGAAACTCAAAAGGTCCTACCTGCTTCACCTCGCCGTCGTTCATACCCACCGGCCACTCCGGCTCACATTCCAACCGCTCTACGACAAATGCGCGGTTCGCTTCCGGGATCACCAGCTTGAGCCTCTCGCCGTTGGCGGCGCGCAGCGGGCCCAGCGTCTCGCGGTCCAGGTGGTCGGTGTGATTGTGGCTCGACGCCACCACGTCCACCATGTAGAGGTCGAGCGGATGGACCACCTGCGCCGTCATCCGCACGTGCGGCTTGGCCGTGCCAGCGTACTTGTCCGTCAGCGAGTCCGACAGGTACGGATCGAAGAGCAGGAAATTCGCGTCCCAGTGCAGCAGGAAGCCGCTCTGGCCCAGCCACCACAGCCGCACGCCTTTGCGCCCCGTGTGCCTGTCCACGTCCTGCAGAAACGCGTCGTTCTTGAGAACCGGCTGCTTCATGCCAGGCCGAGTTCCTTCCTCACCATCCCCACGCCGGCGCACAGCGCGCGCAGCTTCTTTTGCGTCGCCCAGCGCGCCGTCTGGCTCAAGCCGCAGTCCGGCGCGAAACTGAGCCGCTCCGGCGGAGCGTGCCGCAGGCAGCGCCTCACGCGCACCGCCACGTCCTCCGCCGTCTCGATGTAGTAGCTCTTCACGTCGATGATTCCCACCGCCACGTCTTTGCGGTCGGCGATGGCGCCGATCAGCTCCAGCTCGCTGAACTCGCGGCTGGCCATCTCGACGTGGATCTCCGCCGCGTCGAAATCGAGAAACGCCGGAAACATCGGCGCGTACTGCCGCGGCCCCACGGCGCGCCCCTTGTAGTTGCCGAAACACAGGTGCGTCGACAGGCGGCAGCTCTTCGGTACCGGCGCCACCGTGCGGTTGAACAGCTCCACGAATCGCGCCGGATCTTCCCTGTGCGCATAGCAGCTCATCGACGGTTCGTCGACGGCGATCTCCATGCAGCCGGCCTGCGCGAGGCTGAGCAGTTCCGCCTGCACGATGGGCAGCAGCGCCTCGGCCACGGCCCAGCGGTCCCGATTCGCGCCGCCGGGCTGGAGCCTGCCGCTCAGCGTATACGGCCCCGGCACGCTCGCCTTCAACACCGGGCCCGCCGGCGCGATGCGCTTCAACCGTTCGAACTCCTCCACGACGCCCAGCCCGCGCGGCGCGCGAATCTCTCCCGTGATGGCATGCTTGCCGCGCTGATCGTGCGCCGGCGGTCCGAAGCGGCGGCCCGCGGCCGGCTCCAGTTCAATGCCCTCCAGGTACCCGTAGAACGACAGGTTGAAGTCCAGCCTCGTCTGCTCACCGTCGGTAATGACGTCGAGCCCGGCCTGGACCTGGTCGTGCACGGCCGCCACCACCGCATCGTTCTGCATCTCGCCAATGTCGCCGGCGCCGAACATCGTCAGATGCTGCGCCGCGAATTCGAGCCAGGCCGGGAACGGGTAGGAGCCGATCACCGTTGTCCGCATCGTTACGAAACCTCCCATCCGCCATCCACGCCCAGCACCTGTCCGGTGATCATCTGCGAGCCCGGGCCCAGCAGAAACACCGCCGCCCGCGCGATGTCGTCCGGCTCCAGCAGGCTCCCGGCCAGCGGCTGCCTGGTCTTCATCATCTGGAGGATGGCTTCATCGGTCTGCGCCCGCAGGCTCATGGGCGTTCTCACCAGCCCAGGGGCGATGGCGTTCACGCGGATGCCGTGCTGTGCGTAGTAGGAAGCCATGCTGCGCGTCAGCGCGATCACCGCGCCCTTGGCCGCCGCGTAAGCGTGCGTCGCAAAGTGCTTCGACTCCGGCGCGTAGGCCGTCACCGACGCCATGTTCAGTATCGCGCCCTGGTGGCGCGCGATCATTCGCCGCAGCACGCTCCGCGACATCAGGAACGCAGTCCTCAGGTTGCTGTCGAAGGTCTTCTCCCATCCGTCGTCGGAGACCAGGTGCAGCGGGCCGTCGCCAAACCTGCGGCCGCTCGCGCCCGCGACATTGAACAGAGCATCCACCGGCCCAAGCTCGGTGATGCAGCGCGCCACCGCCGTTTCCGCCGCCGCCGGCTCCGACAGGTCGCCCACGTGATAACCGCCGCCGCATTCGGCCGCCACCTGCCGGCAGTCCTCATCCTCCAGGCCGCAGACGAACACCTTGGCGCCGTAGACGGCCGCCAGCCGCGCCGTCGCCGCGCCGATGCCGCCGGCGCCGGTGATGAGCCATACCTGGCCGTCGAGGACCATCTCAGTACTTCACCCGTATCCACTTCTTCGTCTTCACGGATTGGTAGCCCGCATCCAGGATCGAGTTCACTGCGTAGCCGTCCTCATACGTCTCTCGCGGCGTCTTCCCATCCCGCGCGCATTCCACAAAGTGCTTCATCTCCGCCTGGTAGCCGTAGGCGAAGGCCTCTTCCGGCAAGGGCCTGGTCCACCCGAAATCGATGTCCGCCTTCTCCACCACGTAGCCCGACGGCCTCGGCACAAACGACGCGACCGGCGTGCCGCGCGTGACGTCGGTGAAGATGGAACCCTCGCTGCCGTGGATCTCGTTGCGCAGATCCAGGCCGCCTTTGGTCGTCCAGCTCAGCTCGCAATGCGCGATCCCTCCGGAGCTGAACTTCAGCACCAGCAGCGCGTTGTCCTCCCCCTTCGTGCGGTCGTGATGCACCAGCGTCGCGCCCCACGCCATCACCTCCACCACCTTGTTGTCCTTGCCGTGAAAGTAGCGCGCCGCCTCGATCGAGTGGCAGGCCAGGTCGTTCATCGCGCCGCCGCCCGTCTTTTCGATGTCCCAGAAATGCGCGCTATGCGGGCCCGAATGCGACTCGCGCGACCGTACCCACAACACCTTGCCGACGCCGCCCGTCTCGATCACCTGCCGCGCCTTCACCACGCACGGCGCGAAGACCTCCGTTTCGGCGTAGCCGTGCATCCGGCCGCTCTTCTTTGCCGCCTTGAACATCACCTTCGCTTCATCGCGGTTCCGCGCCAGCGGCTTGGTGCACACCTGGTTGCGGCGCGCCTGCGACAGCAGCACCGACACCGGCATGTGCGATTCGTTCGGCAGGGCGATGACGTACAGGTCGATGTCGTTGCGCTCGATCACCTCCGCCAGGTTGGTGGTGGACTCCGGGATGCCCCATTTCTTCCCGAAGGACTTCGCTCGTTTCTTGTCGCGCGAGAAGTTGACCACCACCTCCTGCCCGTTCACATCGTCCAGGCCGAGCATGTAGAACTCGGCCACGAATCCGGAGCCGAGCATGGCGATGCGCACTGGCTTCTTCACCGGGGATCCTCCTCACTCGTACAGGTGCCGCAGGCTCTTCCGATAGGCCTCATAGTACAGTTCCAACGCCTCGGCCGCTTGCGCGTCGCCCACGAACTGGTGGCTGGGCAGCATCACCGGCTTCACGCC
>JACRBC010000111.1 GCA_016213245.1 Candidatus Solibacter usitatus
AGTTGGGTGGCGGCGCGTCGGGCTTCCAGCGTCGCGAGGGTATCGTTCATGGGACCTCCGTGATCTAGCGTATCACTACGCTAGGCAACACGCCACAAGAAAGAAGACTCGACCATGGTCAACATTCATGTCGCGCACCCCCGGGCGGGCGCCTCCACTCCGCCTGCGCTATCATCGTGTTCATTCTGGGAATTCCAGGGCAAGGGATGCGCTGCCTCATCCTCCTGACACTGGCCGCCGCCGCCGCGCGGGCCCAGGGCAGCTACGAGGTGCAGGTCTACGGCTCGGAAAGCGTGCCGCGCGGCAAGACCATGCTGGAGTTCCACGCCAACTACACGGTGCGGGGTTCCACCGCCACCGACGACGGCACGCGGCCCACCAACCACCAATTCCACGGCACCTGGGAGGTTACTCGCGGCTGGCGCGATTGGTTTGAAACCGGCTTCTACGTCTTCACCAGCGCCGGCGGCGGCGGCGGCTGGGAGTACGCCGGCAGCCACATCCGGCCCCGCGTCCGCGCGCCGGACTCCTGGCATCTGCCCGTCGGCCTCAGCCTCTCGGCCGAGTTCGGCTACCAGCGCCCCCTGTACTCCGCCGACACCTGGACGCTGGAACTCCGGCCCATCGTCGACAAGCAAGTGGGCCGGGCCTACCTGTGCTTCAACCCGACACTCGGCCGGACCTTCCATGGCCCCTCCGTCGCCGAAGGCGTGGTCTTGTCGCCGAACTTCAAGGCGAGCTACGGCGTCTTCAAGCGAGTCAGCTTCGGCCTGGAGTACTACGGCTCGCTCGGCCGCATTCCGAGCTTCGCGCCCTTCCGGGATCAGCAGCAGATGTTCATCCCCGTGATGGACATCGACTTCGGTGAAGACTGGGAGTTCAACTTCGGCGCCGGGGTGGGCGCGACCAGCGGAACCGATCACCTGCTGCTGAAGATGATCGCCGGCCGGCGTTTTTCATTCGGCCGCCGCGCGCGCAAGCCACGCGGCTAGATCCCCAGGAACTCCCGAACCACCGGCTCCATGGCCGGCGTGCAGATCACGGCGTTGCCGCCGTAGATGGTGTCCGCGCCGCTGTAGTCGAAGTACCGGCAGCCGGCCTCCTTGGCGATCAACGACAACGCCGCCAGGTCCCACGGCTTGGCCGAGGGCTCAATCCACACCTCGGCGCTGCCGGAGGCGACGAACATGGCGTCCAGCGCGCCGCCGAGGCATCGCACGGCCCAGAACCGCGCCGCGAACGGCAGCACGCGCTCCGGGTTCGGGCGCTCCAGCACGTGGTTGAACTGGTTGTAGCACAGCACGGCGCGCGACACGCCGCTGATGGCCGAACACCCCATCCGGTTCACCGACCCATCTCCGTACCTCCAGGCGCCCTGGCCGCTCGAGGCCCAGTATTGATACTCCAGCGCCGGGAAGGTCGCCAGCCCGGCCTTCACCTCTCCCTCCACCTCCAGCGCGATCAGGCTGGACCACAGCCGGTTCAGCCGCATGAAATCCCGCGTGCCGTCGATGGGATCGATGATCCAACGGCGCCCGCTGAGCGATTCCTTGCTGGTCCCCTCTTCGCCCAGCAGGCCATCGTCGGGGAACGCCGCCGTCAGTCCCTCCACGAACACCCGCTCACACTCCCGGTCAGCCTCGGTCACCGGCGAGGCGTCCGGCTTGTCCTCTGCGTCGAAGCCCTCCCGCTGAAAGCGCAGCGCCACCTCCCCCGCTCTCCACGCCAGGTCCCGCGCCACCCGCAACTCTCTTTCAAAGGGCATTGCTGCTATTTTAAGCTGGTGTGGATCGATACACGGCGGCGCAGGGGCGCGTTGGGCCCCCCGTCTCGCCGGTAGATGGGATCAGAGCAGGTACACCTATGAGCAGATTGGCTCCGGCAGTCCCGGCGGGACGCCGCACCGTTTACCGGATGTTGAAGCAGGCAGAGGCAACCTGGGGCACCGCGCCCGCACTGCACCAGCCACTGGGGCGCGGAGAGTACGAGACCTACTCCTGGGTCGACTATCGCCTGGCCGCCGAAGAGGTCGCCGCCGGGCTGCGGTCGCTCGGCATCGGTCTGGGCGACATCGTGGGCCTGGCGTCGGAAACGCGCGCCGAGTTTTATCTCTCCGACATCGGCATCATGGTCAACGGCAGCGTCGCCGCAGCCGTCTACACGTCCCTCCCTCCGGCCGATCAGGTCAAGACCCTGCTCAACTGCGACCCCAAGGCCGTCTTCATCGAGAATCCCAAGACGATGAAGATCCTCGACGCGGCCGGACTTGCGGCGCTGGACGTCCCCCGCATCCTGCTCACCGGCGAGGCCGACGGCGCCATCACCCTGGCCCGCCTGCGCGAGACGGGCCAACAGGCCATCACCGCCGATCAGACGCTGCTGCCCCGGCTGGAAGCCGAGGTCCGGCCGGAGCACTCCGCCATCCTCTACCTCACCTCCGGCGCCACCGGAGAGCCCAAGATGGGGCTGGTCACTCACAACTCGGCCGTCTCCAACTGCGAGTGCGGCCCGCCGGTGCTGCCGGTGGGCGAGGAGGATTCGACGCTGGTGTTCCTCCCCTCCGCTCACATCACCCAGCGCATGGTGCTGGAGCTTCTCATGATCCGCATGGGCGTGCCCGTCTGGTTCAGCGAGGGTCTCACCAAACTGCCCAACGAACTGCGCACCGTCCGCCCGACGTTTTTCGTCGCGCCGCCGCGCGTCTGGGAGCGCATGTACGCCTCCATCACCACGGAGATCCGCAAGAAGCCGGCGGCCATCCGCAAGCTTTTTTACATGGGCCTCGGCGTGGGCAGCGAAGCGAGCCGCGCGCGCCAGGCGGGGCGGTCGCCGGCGCCGTGGGTGACGTCGTCGCTGAAGTTTTTCAACGCCGTGGTCTTTTCGAAGATCCGCCGGCGCCTTGGCGGGCGGTTGAGAATCGCCGCCAGCGGCGCGGCGCCGCTGGGCAAGGAACTGGCCGAGTTTTATTCCTCCATCGGGCTGCCCCTGATCGAAGGCTACGGGCTGACCGAAGGCGGCGTGGTGGCACTGAATCCCATCTCCCGTCCCAAGTCGGGCTCCATCGGCAAAGTGCTGCCCGGCGTGGAATTCCGCATCGCCGCCGACGGCGAACTTCTGATCCGCGGCGAGATGGTCTTTTCCGGGTACTACAAGGACCCTGAAGCGACCGCGGTGGTGCTGCGCGACGGCTGGCTGCACACCGGCGACATCGCCGAAGTCGACGGCGAAGGCTATTACTACATCACCGGCCGCAAGAAGGAGCTGATCGTCTCCTCCAACGGCAAGAAGATCTACCCGGCGCGCATCGAGAGCCTGTTCAAACTCGAGCCGCTGGTCAACCAGATCCTGCTGGTCGGTGATCGCCTGCCGTACGTGACGGCGCTGATCACCATCAACCCGCAGGCGGCCGAGCAGCTCAAGGGCATCGCCGCCGGCACGCCCGTGCCGGAAATCGTCCGGAGCGCCGTCCTCCAGGGCGAGATGAAGAAGCTGGTGCAGCGCGTCAACCGCCGGCTCGCCTCGTTCGAGCAGATCCGCAAGTTCAAGGTCCTGGAGCGCGAGTTCACCATGGAGTCCGGCGAGATTACGCCGACCATGAAGCTGCGCCGCGGCAAGGTGCTGGACAACTTCAAGAGCGAGATCAGCGAACTCTACATGGGCCGCGAGGACTTCGGCCAGGCGTAGGCCCGCTCCTTACTCCAGCCGGACCTTCGCCAGGTAGATCGAGGTCTTGCCCTCGTGCGAGGAGTAGTAACTCACCCACAGCACGCCGTTCTCGTACACCAAGCCGGGGTAGCTGCTGTCGCCGCCGGAGGGCAGCGTCTCGAACTCGGTGATGCCGTCGTCCCGCACCCAGAACAGCGACGTGCGCGTCCTGCCGTCATGGAGGCGGCCGGCGCCCAGGAGCCGCCCGTCCGGCAGCCGCAGCAGCGCCGGACCGCCGACGCGCGCGCCCAGGTTGGCCACCTGCCAGACCTTGTAGGGCGGCTCGCTCCGCACCAGCAGCGCGCTGTCCGGCTCGCCGTCCCGGCGGGCCAGGACGGTGAGTTTGCCGGCCTTTTCCACCAGCAGTCCGGTCTCGTTGGCCGCGGGCCCCGGGCTGACCCAGCTTCCGACGCGCTCGAACGCGCGGCCATCCGCGCTGCGGTAGAGCCGCGTGTCGCGGCGCTGTCCGGTGGTGTCGTATCCGATGCCCCAGGCGGCGCCTTCGCCCCACACGACGCGCCACAGCCAGTAGTCCGGCTCGCCGATAGCGGCCGGCTGGCCCCACTGCCGGCCGTCTTTGGAAAACCAGGCGAAGGTCTGGTGGCGGGCCGGGCCGCCGGGCTTCAACGCCGCCGCGGCCACCAGCATGAGTTCACCGCGGGGCGTCACGGAGAGTTTGGCGTCCCTGAGGTCTCCGGCCTCCGAACGCAACAGCGCCGAACTCACCCACTGAGCTCCATCGGTGGAGACGAGCACGCGGATGGCGCCGTCCGGCGAGACGTGGGCCGCACCCTCACGAAAGGCGCACCACCAGCGCCCATCGTACTTCACGAGGTCAGTGAAGGCGTTGTGCGGGGCCGCGTCCCAGATCTTCCTCACTTCCAGGATTTCGCCGCGGACGCCCAGCAGCGTCAGGGCCAGTGCCAGCAGCCTCTTCATGGTGCAGATGCCTCCCGGCTTAGACCCCATTGTCGCCGACGGCGGTCGTTTCGGAGTATCATGACACTGGGGTCTGAAATGGTCGCCCCATCATCCCGTCACTGACGCACTCTTGATGTGACTTGAAAGGTCTGAAACACTCCCATGCCCGCAAACATCCCTATTACGGTCGCCAAAGGCGACGGCATCGGCCCCGAAATCATGGACGCCACGCTCGAGATTCTGAAGGGCGCAGGCGCGCGTCTGGACATCGAAGAGATCGAGATCGGCGAGAAGGTCTACCTGCGCGGCAACGCCGCCGGTATCGAGCGCAGTTCCATCGATAGCCTGCTCCGCACCAAGGTCTTCCTCAAGGCCCCCATCACCACGCCGCAGGGCGGCGGCTTCAAGAGCCTGAACGTCACCACCCGCAAGCTGCTCGGCCTGTACGCCAACGTCCGCCCGTGCGTGGCCTACGCGCCCTACGTGAAGACCAAGCACCCCGGCATGGACATCGTGATCGTCCGCGAGAACGAAGAGGACCTCTACGCCGGCGTGGAGTACCAGCAGACGCCGGACGAGACCCAGGCCATCAAGATCATCACCCGCGCCGGCACCGAGCGCATCGTGCGCTATGCGTTTGACTACGCGCGCCGCAACAACCGCAAGAAGGTCACCGTCTTCATGAAGGACAACATCATGAAGATCACCGACGGCCTCTTCCACAAGATCTTCGACGAGGTCGGCGTCCACTACCCCGACATCGAAAAGGAGGCCTGGATCGTCGACATCGGCGCCGCCAAGATGGCCGACACCCCCGAGGCCTTCGACGTCATCGTCATGCCCAACCTCTACGGCGACATCCTCTCCGACGTCGCCGCCCAGATCGCCGGCTCGGTCGGCCTGGCCGGCTCGGCCAACATCGGCATGAAGTACGCGATGTTTGAGGCCATCCACGGCTCGGCTCCGCGCCGCGCGAACCAGAACCTGGCCAACCCGTCGGGGCTGCTGCTCGGCGCCGTGATGATGCTGGTGCACATCGACCAGCCGGACATCGCCGGGCTGGTACACAACGCCTGGCTGCGGACGGTGGAGGACGGCATCCACACCTACGACATCTTCAAGGAAGGCCTCAGCCAGCAGAAGGTCGGCACCAAGGAATTTGCCCAGGCCGTGGTCGCCCGCATGGGCCAGAAGCCCGAGAAGTTCAAGCCCGTCAGCTATACATCGGCGCCCAAACAGACCGCCGATGTGCACGCCGCCGAGGTGGTCACCGTCCAGCAGCGCGACCTGGTGGGCGTCGACGTCTTCGTGTACCACGAGCCCGGCGACCCCAACAAGGTCGGCAGGATGATGGAGACCGTCAACGGCGACGGTATCAAGCTCGCCGTCATCAGCAGCCGCGGCGTCAAGACCTACCCCGACCCGCTGCCCGACACGATCACCTCCGACAGTTGGCGCTGCCGCTTCCAGAGCGCCACCGATCACCCGGTCATCACCCCGCAGCAGATTCTTGGCCTGCTCGGCCGCATCGCCGCCGCGGGCATCCCCTGGGGCAAGGCCGAGCACCTGTACAACTTTGACGGCAAGCCCGGCTTCTCGTCCATCCAGGGGCACTAAGCCGTCAACGACGTTCGACACACCCGCTTGCCTGCGCGCCCGCACGCGCCGGCAAGCGGGTAACCTGTTTCTAGGCCCCCTATGAGCACACAGCCCCTCATCGCCGTCATCATGGGCAGCAAGTCCGATTGGGACACCATGAAGCACGCCTGCGATACTCTCGACCACTTCGGCATCGCCCACGAGAGACGCGTCCTGTCAGCCCACCGCACCCCGGACGAGGCGGCCGAGTACGTCAAGTCCGCGCGCGGCCGAGGCATCCGCATCCTGATTGCCGCCGCCGGCGGCGCCGCGCACCTGGCCGGAGTGTGCGCCGCCCACACGACGCTGCCCGTGCTCGGCGTCCCCATGAAAGGCTGGGCGCTGGACGGCCTGGACGCTCTGTTGTCCACCGTGCAGATGCCTGGCGGGATTCCGGTAGCCACCTTCGCCATCGGCAAGGCCGGCGCGGTGAACGCCGCGCTGTTCGCCGTCTCGGCGCTGGCGCTGAGCGACCCGGGGCTTGCCCAGAAGCTCGACGACTTCCGCGCCGCCCAGACGGCCAAGGTGCTGGCCGAGCCGCTCCCGTGAGGAATGTGTTGCCACGCCGACGGCGAATTGCAGCTTCCATCCTGCTGGCCATGCCGGCGGTGGTGTGTCTGCCACCGGCCTGCGCGGCCGCCGATTGGAACAATCCACCGTTTCCCAAGTGGAGCGACTCCACTGTCGCGCGGGTCGTCACCGGCTCGCCCTGGGCCAAGCGCAAGTCGGTTCCCCTGGAGTGGCGGAAGCGCGAAGATCGACCCTTCTCGCCGAGCGACGTGCCGGGTACCGGCCCGAGCGCCAATAAGCCCTTTGGCAGCCCGGTGGGCGGCATCGGGGTGCCACGAACCTCATTGCCGTACACGGCGGACATCCTCATCCGCTGGGCCAGCGCGCTGCCGGTCCGGCAGGCCAAGGCTCTATACCGGCAGCGCGACGGCAAGCTCGATGCGTCGAAGCTCGACGAACTGACAGGCCCGCCGGAGAGCGACTACGTACTGGAGATCTACGGGGTGCCGGCGGAGGTGGCCCACAAGGGCACGGGGAGCATCGAAGCTCTGGCCGTCGGGTCCGTTTCGATGCGCACCGCCCGGGGGCGCGTGATCAAGCCGAGCAGCGCCGAGGCGAAGTTAAACGGCTCGACGCTCACCATCCTGGTGCGCTTTCCCCGGACCACTCCACTGGAGAAGAAGGACGGGGAGATCGAGTGCCGCGGCGATTTCCAGATCTTCCAGTTCACGGAACGGTTCAAACTGGCCTCCATGATGTATCTTGGGCGACTGGAGCTTTGACGGAGCCACCATGAATACGCGAGTGTTTCCCTGTCTTGTCCTCCTCCTGCTGCCGGCGGCGCTGCCGGTGCAGGAGTCCCGCCGCGAGATCGTCAACCACGCGGCATCTCCGGCCGAAGACGCCAAAGCCAACAGCGAGAGCGTCCCGGACGTCTACGCCATCAACGGCCGCTTCGAGCGCATCGTCACGCTGCGATTCAAGTTCGACACAGACCTGCTGGCGGGCCTGCAGAAGATGGTGCGCCAGGAGAAGATCCGCCACGCCGTCATCCTCGCGGGCGCCGGTTCGGTGCGCGGCTACCACATTCACCAGGTGAGCAACCGGGTCTTCCCGTCAAAGAACGTGTACGTGAAGGACCCCATCGCCCAGGCCGACCTGATCGGCATGAACGGCTACGTCATCGACGGCAAGGTACACGCCCACGTGACGCTGGCCACGCCCGAGCGGGCCTTCGGCGGCCACCTGGAGCCCGGCACGCCGGTGTTCACCTTCGCCATCGTCACCGTGGGTGTGCTGAACGATGGCGCCGATCTCAGCCGCGCCGACGATAAGACATACCGTTAGCGCGCTCCGCTCAGGCGGCAGCGGCTTCGTGTTGCGGTTCCTGGTCCTGCTCCTGCTGCTCCTCGCGTTGAGCGGCGCGGGCAGCGCGAACGGCGCTCTTGCGGCTGAAGTGAAACTCCTGGGTGGCGAAGGGGTTTTCTTCCTTGATGAACGGATCGGTTTGTTTCGTCAACCGGGTCAATTCGGCGAGTGGCGTGGTCTCGTAGACGGCGTCGACGACTCGGCAATTCTGCTGGAGGAGGGCGGCGCGCTGGGTCTGGAGCTTCTTGAGCTCGGCGAGGGCGCGGTAGAAGGAGCGCTCGAGATCGCGGCGGTAGCGGGCGAAGCGGTCGAGTTTGTTGGCGTTGGAGTCGTCGCCGGCGGCCATCGGGTCCGTTTCGGCAATGAGCTGGGACTCGAAGGATTCGATGCGGCGCAGGTTCCAGGCGTGGATGAGGAGGAGGCGGAAGATCTCGTTTTCGAGCGCGCCTTCGGGGCGAGTGTCGGCGACGAGGCCGGCCTGGAGGGTTTCGAACTCCTGGCGCTGATCGTCAGAGACGTGGAGGGTGGCGGCGGTGAAGCCGTGCTTGCGGGCGTTCTGCGCGGTGCGGGCCTTGCCGTCGAT
>JACRBC010000010.1 GCA_016213245.1 Candidatus Solibacter usitatus
AGCAGACCGTCAACAACATGGATCGCTTCCACTTCCGCAGCATCGATGCTGCGGCCCCATTGAAGCGGCTATGAGCCCTTTTTTTATACCTACTTCTCACGGTACTTCCGCAGCCTCGATGCTGCGGCCCCATTGAAGCAGGACTCATGCGCCTTCGTGGTGATCGACATGGGCGCAACTTCCGCAGCATCGATGCTGCGGCCCCATTGAAGCCGCTGTATCGGTGGATCGTACCCGTGTCGATATCATCACTTCCGCAGCATCGATGCTGCGGCCCCATTGAAGCATTTGATCTTGGTCAATGACGGCCCCGACACCATCACTTCCGCAGCATCGATGCTGCGGCCCCATTGAAGCAACGAGGCCGACGTAGCGCTATACCAGCGGCTCATGGAACTTCCGCAGCATCGATGCTGCGGCCCCATTGAAGCCTAACCACACTGAGACAATCGCCAAAAGACCAATCAGACTTCCGCAGCATCGATGCTGCGGCCCCATTGAAGCTTTGACGATGCCGAACTGTGCCGTCTGCCGATGGGCGTGGATTGAAACCTGGATTGAGGATTCCCATTGTCCGAGACCGTCTGTCGCCCCCTGCCCGGGGGGCGTGGACTAAAACAATTCGATGCCAGAATCCGCGGCACCAACGGCGCGTCCGACAGGAGCGCGCAAGCTAGTCGCAGTGCGGTGATGAAGGGGCGGCGGAGCGGGTGAGTGAGGAAGTGGCAGAGCATATGCAATGCATATACACTAGGGGACGGGATGTTTGATTGGGACCGGAACAATCTGCGCAAGATTCGAGGCCACAAGATTGGGCGGGAAGAGGTTGAGCAGGCGATCAAGAACGATCCGCTGGCGGTATATGAACAGGAGATGGAGGGGGAGATTCGATTCGTCTATTATGGCGAGACGGACGCAGGCCGGCTCGTGGCCGTGATCGTGACGGAGCGCAATGAGAAGCTGCGGGTGGTGACGGCGTACGATCTGGATACGGGGCAGAAGCGGGAGTACCTGGAGAGACGGACGAAGGGAGAATGATGCGATGAAGACGGAGAAGCTGGAGAAGCCGAGATTCAAGAGCGAGAGCGAAGAGGCGGACTGGTGGGCGAGCCCGGCGGGGCGGGCGTACGTAAAAGGCAAGAGCGCGGAGTTGCGGGGACGGGGGATGAAGGCGGCGGGGTCGGCGCTGGTGGCGAAGCTGAACAAGCGGAAGAGCGTGCAGATCGCGATCCGCCTCCCGGAGGGGGACGTGGAGCGGGCGCGGGAGGTGGCGGGCAGGAAGGGGATCGGATACCAGACGCTGATCAAGATGCTGGTACGCGAGGGGCTGGAGAGAGAGAGGCGGCGGGGGTGATGGCGCACCGTGCTGGCGAGCGCGGGGAGAATGTTGACACCGGCCGACAGGAGGATTGGGGGCAGCGGGCGGGCGGATGAGTTGCGGGAGGCTGGCGGCGCCGATTGGCTGGATGGAGGCCTGAGCGGGGCCTCATCGGAATGGAACCAGGGCAGCAGTCCGGCCCGGGCGATGAATCGGGAAGCCTGGCGGAGCAGGGCTTTGAGGGTACCGCCGTCCAACTCGCCATGATCCGGCACGGCCAGCGATTGGAGGGGCCTGGCTGACCCCCTCCCTACCGGCCGGGGCTCTGACGGCCGGGGCTTCAGGGCATTTGACGGCCCGCAGGGCCATGGGGACTCGCTCACGCTCGCGGCTTTAGCAATCGCCGCAGCGGGCAACGTCGTTTCGTGACAGGCCCTATGCCATTGCGCTTGCGCCGGATTCCGCGGCCGGAGTGAGTTCCATCGTCGCCAGAATCGCCGGCTCCTCGGAGAAGCCTAACTCCGCCAGATTCTCGCCTTCGAGGTGGAGGCCGATGGCCTCCTGGATGTTGTGCGCCAGCTCATCCAGGGTTGGGGCCTGCGTCACCACCGGCAGATCGAGACACTCGGCAACGTAGTGCCGCTCGCCACGGGTGATGCGGACTTGAATTGTGCGCTTCATGTTGGGGCTGCCTCAGTCATAGTATGTGCCAGTTGGAAGAGGGGGAGGCGGAGGGCAGCCCGGCGCTGAAGCGCCGGGACAAAAGGGAATACCCGCTTGCTGACGCGCGCGGCTCGGAAAGACGCGAGCGCCGGGACAAACGCCACAGCCCGAGGCTGAAGCCTCGGGACAAAGGGGCCATACCCGCTTGCTGGCGCGCGCGGGAGTGCGCACCAGGGGGACCCGCTTGCTGGCGCGCGCGGCTCTACACGCCAACGACCACGGGGCGAAGTGCAAACCCGCTTGCTGGCGCGCGCGGGGGTCCGGGGAGCCGGAGCAGGTTCCTGAGCCGAGGCGCTTCGGGTTAGACTGGGATCATGCTGACGGCGTACATCCAGGCCGCCATGCGGCACGCGCATTACGAGATCATCGACGATCCGCGGCCGATGTACGGCTCGATTCCGGAATGCCCGGGAGTGTGGGCGGCTGGCGCCACATTGGAAGAGTGCCGTGAGGAGCTCCAGAGCGTGCTGGAAGATTGGATCGTACTTGGGCTTCGGCTGGGCGATCCGATCCCGGTGATCGACGGGATCGCCGTGGCGCCGGAAAAGCTCGAGCCCATCGATGTCTAGACTGCGTCCCGTTTCGCGGCGGGAACTGGTGAGGCGGTTGCGGAAGCTCGGCTTTCACGGGCCTTTTCAGGAAGGCAAGCACCCGTTTCTGGTTCGAGGCGTGCTGCGTCTGCCCGTGCCGAATCCGCATGAGGGCGACATTGGCATCGATCTGCTGGGCAGAATCCTCCGCTTGGCCGGTGTTACGCACGCCGAGTGGGAATCGACCCGGTGAACGAAGAGGCGAGAGCGATCGCCGCTGAGACCCGGGAGGCGGTTGGCGGCGGTGCAGGCCCTGGACGCGGGCGCCGGGGGGCAGCCCGGGGCTGAAGCGCCGGGGCAAACGCCACAGCCCGAGGCTGAAGCCTCGGGACAAAGGGGGGCGGTGCGCCGGACCCGCTTGCTGACGCGCGCGGCTCGGGAACACGCGGGCGCCGGGACAAAGAGGGGGCGGGGAGGCGGGCCCAGGAGATTGTGATCTAATCGAGGGTACCGCCATCGCACGAGAAACGGTCCACACGGTCCGCGCCGACCCAGGGTTTCTCATGCCAAGACCCGTTGACAGGAGAGCAACAATGCCCGATGTGATCTCACTCGTTGAATACTACTTTGCAGCGATACCTCACAAGACCGGGGAAGGCGCGCGCGTCCTGACGGCGCTGAAGGACGCAGGCATCAGACTGATCGGTTTCATCGGCTACTGGAAAGCGGCGTGGAACGCCGAGATTGTGCTGATCCTGGATGCGAAGACTCCGGGGATCGGGGCGGCCGGCAAGAAAGCCGGCCTGCAACTGGGAGCCAAGCAGAAGGGGTTCATGGTGAAGGGCAAAGACCGTCCGGGAGCGATGGCCGAGTTGATGTGCAGGCTGGCCGAGGCCAGCATCAACGTGACTTCCGTTCATGCCCTGAGCGCCGGTGGCGACCGCTTCAGCGCCCTGATCGCGGTGCCTCAGGCCGACCTGCGCAAGACGGCGAGGATCCTGGGCGTGAGCTAGGGCCGCCGCGAGCGTGGCGCAAAGGCCCCGGTGGGGCGGGGAGGTATACTAGTGAGTTCATCAGTCAGAAGGAGACCACTCATCATGCAAGTGCCATTCTACGGACACGTCAAGCAGTACCACAGCATCAAATCTGAAATAGACGCCAACATCAAGGAAGTGCTCGAAAGCGGGCAATACGTGATGGGGCCGATGCTGGCTCGCTTCGAGAAGGAACTGGCCGCCTATCACGGAACGAAACACGCCATCGGCGTCGGCAACGGAACCGACGCGCTGTGGCTGTCATTCATGGCCCTGGGTATCGGTACTGGAGACGAGTGCATCACCACCACCAACACGTTTTTCGCCACGGCAGAGGCCATTTGGATTGCGGGCGCGACGGCCGTGTTTGTGGACTCGGACGCGAGGACGAATTGCATCGACCCGGCGGCGATCGAAGCGGCGATCACGCCGAAGACCAAGGCGATCGTGCCGGTGCATCTTTATGGCCAGTGCGCCGACATGAAGGCCATCCGCAAGATCGCCGACAAGCACAAGCTCTTCGTGATCGAAGACAACGCGCAATCGTTGGGCGCCGCGGGCGACGGTTTCAAGATCGGCGAGTTGAGCGACGCCATGTGCACGAGCTTCATCATCCAGAAGAACCTGGGCACCTTCGGGGATGGCGGCGCGGTGGTCACCAACAATGACCAGGTCGACCGCGTGGTCCGCCGGCTGCGCAACCACGGCTCAGAGAAGCGTTCCTGCCACAGCTACGGTTTCAACAGCCGCCTGGACGATATTCACGCGGCGGTATTGAGCGCCAAGCTGAAGCACATCGACGAGTGGAACAACGTCCGCCGGAAGCTGGCGGCCCGATACACCGCCGGGCTGGCCGGGGCGAAGACGCTGACTCTTCCCTACGAGATGCCTGGATACCACCACATCTTCCACCTCTACGTCATTGAGACCAGCAAGCCGGAAGGCCGGGATCAGTTGCTGGGCTTCCTGAATCAAGCCGGCGTCGACGCCAAGTGTCACTATCCCATCGCGATTCACCAGCAGGAAGGCTATCCGTGGGGCAAAGACGCCAGGATCGCGGGCCCGATCCCGAACTCCGAACGCAATGCGGGCTGCTGTGTTTCCCTGCCGATGTTCCCGGAACTGACGGAACAGGAGGTGGACTTCACGATCGAGAAGGTCCTCGAGTGGGACGCGCGGGCGGAGTAGGACATGGAAAAGAAGTACAAGGTTGTGGTGGCCGGCATGGGGAAGCGCGGAATGCACCATGCCGCCACGTTTCAGGCAAACCCGCGATTTGAAGTGGCCGGCGTGTGCGATATCGACCAGACGCGGCTGGACGCCGCAGCGGCCAAGCTGGGCGTTGCGGTGAAAGGGACCGACGCGGGCCAGGTGGCGCGCGCCGTGAAGCCGGACGTCTTCTGCTTCTGCACGCTGGCCAACGTGCGCACTCCGATGATCCAGGCGGGCATCGAGAGCGGCGCCCGGCTGATTGCCATGGAGAAGCCTGTCGCCCTGACCAGCGCCGAGGGATTGGAGATCCGGCGGCTGGTCGAAGCGAGCGGCGTGCAGGTTGTCGTAAGCCATCAACATCGCTTTGGGACGCACTACCAAGCGGTGAAGGATGTCATCGCGAGCGGCGCGCTGGGCCACATCCACACGGTGTACGGAACCGCGACCGGGTGGATGATGCACATGATCTCCCATCTGATCGACTACATGCGCTGGTACAACGGCGAGGCCGAAGCCGAGTGGGTGATGGCTCAGGCGGCCGGCCGCGGGAAGCTGGCCGACGCCCACCCTTCGCCGGATTACATCGGCGGATTCATCCAGTTCGC
This sequence comes from Candidatus Solibacter usitatus, assembly GCA_016213245.1. Lineage (GTDB taxonomy): Bacteria > Acidobacteriota > Terriglobia > Bryobacterales > Bryobacteraceae > Paludibaculum > Paludibaculum usitatum_A. Next base: position 5,423 of record JACRBC010000010.1, read on the forward strand.
CAACGGGGTGAGGGGAGTGGTGGAATGCGGCGCCGGCGCGCCGGATGTCCCTGAAGTCGACTACTGGTGGCGCAAATGCCGCATCGGAGCACAGGGAAGCCTGGGCTTCGCCGAAGTCCTGACGGGCGGCGGATGGCGCGCGGTCACCACGCAAAGATCTTCCTCAGGGGAGGGCTGCATGAATTACGACTTGGACATGCCGCCCTACGTTCAACAGATGGCCGACTGGTTGGACGACGAAGCAAGGGTTCACCCGTGCCACTTCGAGAGCGCATACAAGGGATTTGAGATCATGATGGCGCTGATCCGGTCGGTGGCCGGGGGCGGACAGATCGCGCTTCCCCTGACCGCCGGAGCGAACGAACTGGAGATGCTGCAAGATTCCCTGCCAGACCGGAAAGTGCTGCTCTCGATGCCGATGAACGCGAAAGAGTACCTTTCATAAAGGTGTAGGAAGAGCCGTTGGCGGCAGGTGGAACCGAGGAACCATGGCCCGTGCGCGCGCAGTGGCGCGAAGACAAATGGATGCGGAGATAGCGCCGCAGCTTCCCCTGGGAGGTGGCCGAGGGAATCGAGCGGCAGCGTGACGGGCGGGCTGGACGGCGCCAGCCAGTTCTGCAACGTGGCGCTGGGCGGCGGGCGGCCGGAGATCGAGTCCGGTAGACTATTGCCACGGCGATGAACGACTGGTACGCGTTGCGGGTGAAGTCGAAGCATGAGAAGGCGGTAGCGGAGTCGCTGCGGGGGAAGGGCTACGAGGCGTTTGTGCCGATGTACGCGTCGCGGCGGGCGTGGTCGGACCGGGTGAAGGTAGTGGAGCTGCCGCTGTTTTCGGGGTACGTCTTCTGCCGGCTGGACATTGGGGCGCGGCTGCCGGTGCTGAAGACGCCGGGGGTGGTGTCGTTTGTGAGCCTGGGGGCGCAGCCGACGCCGATCGAGGCGCAGGAGATGGAGGCGATCCAGGAGATTGTGCGGGCGGGGCTGCGGGTGGGGCCGTGGCCGTACCTGCGGGAGGGGCAGAGGGTGGAGGTGACGCAGGGGGCGCTGAAGGGGTTCAAGGGGATTCTGCTGGCGGTGAAGAACGAGCGGCGGCTGGTGGTGAGCATCGACCTGCTGCAACGCTCGGTAGCGGTGGAGGTGGGCCGGGAGGATCTGCGGCCGGTGCTGTGAGAAGGACGGAGGGGACACGCCGCAACCTGGCGCCGATGGCGCCCGGTTGCGGGGTGTCCCCGAGGATCACACGGCGAGGCGGCGCTGGAAGTACTCGATGGTGCTGACGAGGCCGTCTTTGAGGGCGACGGAGGGTTGCCAGCCGAGTTTTCCGGTGGCGAGGGAGATATCGGGCTGGCGCTGGATGGGGTCGTCCTGGGGGAGGGGTTTCTGGACGATTTCGGACTTGGAGCCGGTGAGGGAGATGACGAGGCCGGCGAGCTCGCGGATGGTGAACTCGCGCGGATTGCCGATGTTGACGGGGCCGGTGAGGCCCTCGGTGTTCATGAGGCGCCAGAGGCCGTCGATCAGGTCGGAGACGAAGCAGAAGGAGCGGGTCTGGCTGCCGTCGCCGTAGATGGTGATGGGCTGGTTGCGGAGGGCCTGGACGATGAAGTTGGAGACGACGCGGCCGTCGTTGACGGCCATGCGGGGGCCGTAGGTATTGAAGATGCGGACGATGCGGATATCGACGTTGTTCTGGCGGTGGTAATCCATCATGAGGGTCTCGGCGACGCGTTTGCCCTCGTCGTAGCAACTGCGGATGCCGATGGGGTTGACGTGGCCCCAGTAGGCCTCGGTCTGGGGGTGGACTTTGGGGTCGCCGTAGACCTCGGAGGTGGAGGCCTGGAGGATGCGGGCGCGGACGCGCTTGGCGAGGCCGAGCATGTTGATGGCGCCCATGACGCTGGTCTTGATGGTTTTGACGGGGTTGTACTGATAGTGGATGGGGGAGGCGGGGCAGGCGAGGTTGTAGATCTGGTCGACCTCGAGGAGGATGGGGTGGACGATGTCGTGGCGGAGGAGTTCGAAGCGCGGGTTGCCGAGCAGGTGGGCGACGTTGTCCTTGGAGCCGGTGAAGAAATTGTCGAGGCAGATGACGTCGACGCCGGAGGCGACGAGGCGGTCGCAGAGATGGCTGCCGAGAAAGCCGGCGCCGCCGGTGACCAGGACGCGTAGACTGGGCAATTGACGCACCTCCAAGGAACGTATTTTCGCATTTTTTGGCGGATACCCGCGGGCGGCGGCGCTGGCGGGGGGCGTATCCGGATCGCCACGAAGGGAAGTACAGGCCTCATGGCGCGAGGGACATCTGCCGAAGAGAGGGCAGAGGCCCCGGTCCGGCGCTGCTGCTAGGATGAGGTGGGGTTTGGGGTGTGAGTGGCATGAAGGTACTAGTCGCCGACGACAGCCTGGTGATGCGAAGATTGCTCGAGTCCACGTTGCAGGGCTGGGGCTTCGACGTGGTTTGCTCGCAGGACGGGGAGGATGCGCTGGAGATATTGCTGGGGCCGGAGGCGCCGCAACTGGCGATTCTGGACTGGATGATGCCGGGGCTGCCGGGACCGGAGATCTGCCGCAAGGTGAGGGCGCGGCGGACATCGGGTTACACCTACATTCTGCTGCTGACGTCGCGGGGGCGGCGGGAGGACATCGTCGAGGGGATGGGGGCGGGCGCGGACGACTACGTGGTGAAGCCGTTCGACAAGCACGAACTGGAGGTGCGGCTGCGGGCCGGGCGGCGGATCATCGACCTGCAATCTGAGCTGCTGCGGGTGCAGGAGGCGCTGCGGGAGCAGGCGACGCACGACGCGCTGACGGGCTTGTGGAACCGGGCGAGCGCGCTGGAGGCGCTGGAGCGCGAGAGCGCCAGGGCGGCGCGGGAGAACCGGCCGCTGGGGGTGGTGATGATCGACATCGATCACTTCAAGCAGGTGAACGACCAGCATGGCCATCAAGCGGGCGATGAGATTCTGCGGGCGTTCGGGGCGCGCCTGACCGGTGTGATGAGGCCCTACGATTTCCTCGGCCGCTACGGCGGGGAGGAGTTCCTGGCGGTGGTGCCGGGCTGCGACGCGGCGGGTCTCAATTCCCACGCCGAACGGATGCGGGCGGTGGTGGAGGGGCTGCCGTTCCGAGCCGGCGGGGTGGAGTTTCACATCACGGCGAGTTTCGGTCTGAGCGCCAAGCCGGGGGAAGGAGCGGTGGACTGCGAAGGACTGCTGCGCGCCGCCGACGACGCGCTGTACCTGGCCAAGCGGCAGGGGCGCAACCGTGCCGTGTACCTGCCGCCGCAGGGGGGGTGAGCCGTTAGCGGGTTGAGTTCTGCTCCCGCAGCGCAGCGCGCTGGGTCTGGCCGAGCCCCGAGGCGTACTGCTGGACGCCTTTGAAGAGGGCTTCGGCGATGCGCTGGCGCTGATCCGGTTTCTTGAGCAGGACCTCGTCGCGGGGGTTGCTGACGAAGCCGATCTCGGCCAGCACGGCGGGCATGGAGGCTCCGATGAGGACGACGAAGGGGGCCATTTTGACGCCGCGGTTCCGGGTGGCGGGGTTCATCTTGGCCCAGGTGGAGTAGAGAGAGGACTGGACGCGGCCGGCGAATTCCTGGGACTCCACCATTTTGTCTTTCAGGGCGATTTTCTGTATGAGTTCCCGCAGCTCGAAAATTGACTTGCCATGGCTGGCATTTTCGCGGGCGGCGACATCGAGCGATTCCTTCGAATTGGTGAAATTGAGGTAATAGACCTCGGCGCCGGAGATGGCCTTGAGGGGAGAGGAATTGGCGTGGATGGAGAGGAAGAGGTCGGCTTTGGTCTGGTTGGCGATGGCGCCGCGCTCCTCCAAGGGCACGAAGACATCGGAGTTGCGGGTGTAGATGACCTCGGCTCCGAGGCGCTGCTCGATGAGCGAACCGAGGCGCAGGGTCACGTCGAGGACGAGGTCCTTTTCGGCCAGTCCGGTGGGCCCGGTGCTGCCGTGATCGTTGCCGCCATGGCCGGCATCGAGGACGACTTTGCCGATTTTGAGCCCCAGGGCGCGGGTGAGCGACCGGGAGCCCTGGGCGTTGGGGCGGGCGGCGCGGGGTGTATTGTCGGGGAGGCCGGAGGAGGGAGGAAGCGGCTGGGTCGCCGGTTCGGGTTCCAACTGCGGGCGCGAATCCACCACGGGTTTTGGCGGCGGTTCGCTGCGCTGCGGCTCCGGCTTGGGAGGAGTGGGCGGCGGAGGGGCGGCGTCGATTTTCTCCACCGCGGTGCGGCTTTGGGCGACGGCGGCGGGCGCGCCGCGCTGTCCGGCTGGGCGCACCTCGATCATGACGCGGTTGGGGTTGGCCAGTTGGGAGATTTCCTGCTCGACGGGGGCTTCGAGGTCGAGCACGACGCGGGTGACGAGCGCATCCTTCTGGGCCACGCGGATCTGGCGGACGAGTTTGTCGCCCACTTTGACGACGTGGAGCGCCTTGCCGCCGAGGCGCATGCGGGCCTCGGCGATGTCGACGGCGATGCGGTCGGGGGAGGTCAAGACCTCGTACTTGACGCGGACCTCGCCGCTGACCTCGACGGCGACGCGGGTGGTGTTACCCAGGGACCAGAAGCGGATGGAGGTGACCGCGGGCGCCTGTGCGGGGGGCGCGGCGGCCGGGGTCTGAGCCGGCGCGGCCAGCATGGCGCTCCAGAGCGCCAGGTGGCGGAGCAGCAGGCCGGGCCGGGTCTTTCTCAGAGAGTCCTCCTATCGGGTTTTCAGGACGACGCGACCTTCGGCGTCGGTGGCCACGTCGAGTTGCCTGAGCGGCTCGGGTTTGATTTCGGCCGGGGCCGCGGCGGGTTCAGGCGGCTTTTGAACGGGTGGAGCAGCGGCCTGGCGGCGGCGGGCGTCGCCGTAGGTTCTGCCGACTTTGTACACGTATCGTTCGGTTTCCCGGTAGGGCGGCACGTCTCTGTACTTCATCACGGCGCCCTCGCCGGCGTTGTAGGCGGCCAGCGCGAGCCGGTCGTCCTTGAACATATCCTGGAGGTACTTCAGGTACTTGACTCCGGCGGCGATGTTTTCGCGCACGTCGAAGCTGTTGGCGGCGCCAAACCGCCGCGCGGTGGCAGGGATCAGTTGCATGAGCCCCTCGGCGCCCTTGGGAGAGACGGCCAGGGGGTCGTAGTTGCTCTCGACGCGGATGACGGAGTGCACCAGTAGCGGGTCCACGCTGTTGTCGCGGGCGGTCTGCTCGATGATTTCGCCCAGGCCGGCCGAGGCGGGCGGGTCCTTGCGGAGGCCGCCGTCCACCAGCACGGGAGGCACGACGACGGGCGCGAGCGTCCTTGTCTGAACCGTTGGCTGAATCGCGCGCGGCGCCACCACGGAGGTGCGCACAAGGCGGCCGGTGCGGGCGTCGGCGCGCACGGTGGTGGTGAGGCGCAGGGCGGGCTCAGCCGCGGCGGCGGGCAGGGCGAACGAGGCGACGAGGATGCAGCCAAAACAGAACTTCATCAATTTGTTCCCTTGATTATAGACCCCGCGGGCGGCCGCGCCAATGGCAATTTGCCTGAGCGAGGGGCGGGAACGGGCCGGTGTCACTGCTAAGATTGTCTCATGCGGGCTGCCGGATTCGTTCTGACGGGGGGACGCAGCAGCCGTTTGGGCCGGGACAAGGCGCTGCTGCCTTTCGCCGGCGCGACGCTGGTGGAGTGGGTGGCCGGGCAGGTGAGGCAAGCCGCCGGATCGGCGTGCCTGGTGGGCGCCACGGAGCGGTACGGGCATCTGGGCCTCCCGCTGATGGAGGAAAGATACCCTGGCCGCGGCCCCCTGAGCGGCATCGAGGCGGCGCTGAGGGAGGGCGGAGCGGAGTGGAGCCTGATCGCGGCGTGCGACCTGCCGGGAGTGGAGGCCCCGTTCCTGAAGGACCTGCTGGAGGCCGCTCTGGCTTCCGAGGCTGAAGCGGTGGTGGCCTGCGGCGCCGGCGGGCGGCTGGAGCCGCTGTGCGCGGTCTACCACGCCAGTCTCCACGGGGCGGTGGAGCAGGCGCTGGTGGAGAGCCGGTTGGCGGTCCATAAACTATTGGAAGATTGGGACATAGTGCGGTTTCCCGTGGCCGCCGGGCGACTTGTTTCGAACATCAACACGGCCGAGGAGTGGACCGCATGGGGGCAGTGAACGACCGCTTTCCACACTACATCGAGTTCCGGCATGTCTCTAAGACGTTCGATCACCCCGTATTAGTCGATTGCAGTTTTCACGTGGACCCGGGCGAGACGCTGGCGATCATCGGGCGAAGCGGGGTGGGCAAGAGCGTCAGCCTGCAGCACATCATGGGGTTTCTACGCCCGGATGAGGGACAGGTAATCGTCGCCCACCGGGACATCGGGGGACTGAGCGAGGCCGAGCTCCGCCTGATCCGCAAGAAGGTCACGATGGTGTTCCAGAGCGGCGCGCTGTTTGACTCGCTGACGGTAGGAGAGAACATCCTATTCTCGCTGGAGTTGCGGGAGGACTACGACGAATCCAACAAGACGGACGTGGTGCGGGGGCTGCTGGACATGGTGGACCTAGCCGCCTACGAGGATGCGTATCCGGCCGACCTGTCCACGGGCTTCCGCCGCGCGGTGGCCATCGCGCGGGCGCTGGCGGCCCAGCCGGAGTGCGTGCTGTACGACGAGCCAACGACGATGGTGGACCCGCTCATGTCGGACGACATGGCGGCGCTGATGCTGCGGCTGAAGCGGCACCTGCGGCTGACCTCGATCGTTGTGACCCACGACCTGGACCTGATGCGGCGGGTGGCCGACAAGGTGGTGTTCCTGTACGAGGGGCGAGTGATTTACTTTGGCGGGATCGAGGGGATCGAGGATTGCCCGCACGCGCACGTGCGGGAGTTCCTGGCGATGGACAGGGTGGACCTGGGGTAGGCGCCGGGTGATGAGACAAACCACCAGCGCCGCTCGTTTCCGATGGCGACCGGCTTCGCCGGAACACGCAAGCGGGGTAAGCGTTGCAGAGATCGAGCGATCACCGTTCCGGCGCAGAGAGGCAACCACCATGCAACCTGGCTCAGAAGAGCCTGGCGGCGCCGGGGAGGCGACGGTTGGTCCGCGGGCCACTCTGCCCATCAAAGGGCAGCCAGTCGACTCCGGCTCCCTGGTTTGTTCCTATCTCAGCCTGCGGAAGGCCGTTGGGATCATCGGCGCCGCCCTCCCCTTTGCGCTGGCCTTCGGCAGAGCGCTCCTTGAGGGCCCTGAATTACAGAGTTCGCTCAGCAGTTCCTACTATTCTGGGATGCGCGACCTGTTCGTGGGAAGCCTGTGTGCGATTGCGGTCTTCCTCATGCCGTACAGAGGCTACGAACGCATCGATGACATCGCCGGGGATGTGGCGTGCGTCTTCGGTGTGGGTAGAGCGCTGTTCCCCGCGGCGCCGGACCTGAATGCGACGGCGGGGCAGAAGCTGATCGGCGCCCTGCATTTCACGTTCGCGGCGCTGTTCTTCCTGACGGTGGCGTACTTCGCCCTCGTCCTGTTCAGGAAGACCGACCCGTCGAAGACTCCGACGCACCGGAAGTTGCAGAGAAACGCCGTGTATGCCGTTTGCGGCTGCACGATGTTGGCCTGCCTGGCGTTGATCGCGGTTCTGGCCGCGCTGCCAGACGGGGCGCCCATCAAGAGGATCCATCCGGTGTTCTGGCTGGAATCCCTGGCCATCGTCGCGTTCGGCGTTTCGTGGCTCACCAAAGGCGAGGCCATCCTGAAGGACCAAGAGGGGGTGACCTGACCCGTTTTCCATCCGTCAGGTTGTGCAACTCCGTTCCGTTCCTTCGCCGACTTGATGGCTGTGTTGTGCGCAGGCGCTGCCGATAGGTGGATCACGCTGCCGACAGTCCGCGCCTCATCCCGATAGGCGGCCGGCTTGTGTTTGGCCCAGCGGATAGACGAAGGGAGTCCGGAGTAGCGGGAGGCGGAGCGGACTTGAATCATCGCGCCGGCAACGGTGGGTTTCCGGAGCTGACTGGTGCACGCTAAGCGCCGACGTTCGCTCCGGCGGAGTCTGGCGCCTGCGCCAGCCGGCGGGCGGCGCGCCTGCGGACACGGGCCAGTTTATCGGAGGGAAGTCCGGCCGGATCCTCCGCAGCCGGGTTGGGGGTACGGTTGCGCAGGTTGGCCTCGAGCAAGCGGACGGTCATCCGGGCCTGGTGGTGATCGCTGGCCTGCGTCCGGGCCACCATCAGCGCCAGGAGGAACAAGGCAGCCACAATCAGGTCCACGGCGCTTTCCAGCGGCCGGCTGCCCAATCCGATTACGCCCTCATTCTTCAGGACTCTGAGGCCCTGCTCGATGGAGATGAGCCCGATGAAGGCGATCAGGTAACGGTCGTCCCACCATTTCATGTGGCCTACCAGGCGCGCGCTTTTGTAAAGGGTGAGGAGGCAGCACAGTAGCGTCAGCGCCGCCAGCGGGTTGGCCTGCATCATCCTCCAGATGGTCATCGTCCGGCACTTCCCTTCATGCTTGATCCAGCAGCGTTTTGACCGCCTGGCGGAACTCCGCCGCCTGAAACGGTTTCGGCATGGTGGCGTCGGCGCCGAGGCACTCGGCCGCCTTGAGGTACTCCCTGCGGTGGCCCGACACGGCCAGGATCCTGAGTTGGTGATTCCGCCGGCAAATCTTCCTGATGGTTTCCAGTCCCTCGCATTGTGGCATCACGAGGTCCAGCACCATGAGGTCAAAATGGGCGCCCTGCAGGCTCTCGGCGGCTTGAATGCCGTTCTCCACGTCGAACACCTCGTAGCCGTCCATCTCCAACAGCCGTTTCATGAGGGCGCGCACCGAGACCTCGTCCTCCACCACCAGGACCCTGGCCCTGTTGTTTCTCTCACAGGCCACATCCTCCAGCATCTCCCGCACGTCAGGCCCGTCGAACGGCTTCCGCAGGATCCGGCAGGCACGCGGCAGGGTGGAGGGCGCCGCGCGCCCCGCCTGCGCGGTGAAGATCAACTGCGTGCACGGGCTCTCCTGAAGCAGGATGCGGCTGATGTCCTCTCCGCCGACGCCGCGGCATTCCGCATCGACGATGAGCACATCGAAGGTGCCGGGGTCGCACTTGATGCGCTCGAGCGCCTGCAGTCCGCTCTCCACGCGCACCACTTCGCGGGCGGAATCTCCCAACGCCTCGCGAAGGCGGCGGAGTTCCTCGCCATCGGGCTCGGCCACCAGCACACGCAATCCCCGGTTGGAGGTCTGCGCGGTCCTGCTTCCCCTACCGCAGCCGGTCCTACCCATCTCGTCGCAGACGGGAAGCATCAAGCTCAGTACCCAGGCCCCATCCTGGCCGCTATCGAGATGGACGCTCCCCCCCCAACTCCGAATCGTCTTCTCGATGCTGGACAAGCCCAGCGGCGGCTCCGGCGTAGTTCGGGCGGCCTCGTTGACGTGCCCGCGAATCTCCACAAGGCCGCAGGAAGCGACACACTCGGCCGTGACTCGCGAAACGCGGATCGACACGGCCCCGGTTCCCTGCGGATGGCGAAGCTGAACCGTGGCCAGCCAGCCCACGATGGCACGGTCCAGCAGCGGCGCAACGGCCCTCACCAGCGTCACGCCCGGCTCAACGATCACCCTGAGTCCCAGCTCGGCTCCAAAAAGCCCTGTCAGAAGCGGCTCGAGCTGGCCCACGTGTTGTTCCAGCCGCACCACTTGCGTGGCCTCCGGTGCGGCGCACGATTCCAGTTCCAGACGCTGAATCAGCGCCGTCATGGCAGCCGCCCTGCGTCCCGCGGCGAGCGCTTCCACCAGCATCGGCTCCCCGTGCGAGGCATTCCACAAATCGCCGTCCATGTAGCTGAGGAAGCCGTTCAATACGGTCATCTGATTGTTCAATGCGTGCAGGTAGCTGCGCATCACCGCCCGTCTAAGGGCCCCGCCGCCGGCCTCGATGAACTCCGCCATCATGCCGTCCAGGAGGGAATCGCACCGCGTTTCGCCGAAGATCCGCGTGTCTGTCTCTGCCTGGGTCATTTGCCGTGCACTCCTTTCGCCGGAGCAGCTCCCGCTCCGCCCGTCGCTGTCTCAATCTGAGCCGCTGTATCTCAAATCGATGCCACGCGCTTTCCCGCAATATCCCGGCCTTCGAACCGATTCAAGAAAGGGCCATGGCGGCGGAGCCGCTCCAGAGCGCCCGCGTCCAATTCAGGCTTTACGCCAGACCCCATGCGCGCTCACTCCGCCGCGCATGCTCCGGCTCAACCTGGCGGTCGCGACCGCCCAGACGGCCCCGCAAGGACGACTGGAGGACAACCGCACCATGGCCCAATGCCCTATCCGTAGCAATCCGGCCACCAAACGAGCCTCACTCTGAGAGGGCGCCACACCACAGGCGCACACCGCAGTTGCTTTCAAACCGAACGGGCTATATCTTAAGTACCAACGTGGATCTTAGGATTGGCTGGCGCGAAGCCTTGATTGCGGGGGTCGCCCTTTCGGGCATCCTGCTGGCGTTTATTAGTGCCGCGGCGGAAAGAAAGCGGGCGACGGAAGCCCGCGCCCGCTATCAGACCAGCGACGCCGTCGTGCAACGCCTGGGGGCCATCGGCGCCGCTCTCGGCGAAGCCGAAGGCTCGCTCCACCTTTACCTGCTGACCCACGACCGGCGTCACCTGGCCGCCTATGACGCCGCCCGGGAGGAGATGCGGCAGGCGGGCGCGGCATTCCGATCCAACGCCGGCGATCCCGGCGTCAGTCCGGCGGAGACGGCGGGCATTGCCGATCAGATACAGCGCTACCTGGACCTGATGGCCGCGGCGATTGAATCGGCCCGCGCGCCGAGCCAGGACGGCAGCGAACTGCGCGCGCGGCTGGACTCGATGGGCCGGCAGTGGATGGCCAACCGGCGGGTCCACGCCGATCAGGCGGACTCGGCCAGCGCGCGCGCCATCCGCAACGCCCTGGCCGGCGGGGCGCTGGCCTTTCTCAGCCTGCTCTACCCGGTCTTCGCCCTCAGTTCCAGCCTGAGCCAGTCCCGGCGGCACCTGCTCCGCATGCAGGACCACGACCGCCGCCACGAGCTGCTTGCCCAGCGCCTCGAACACGTCCAGGAGGAGGAGCGCGGGGCGCTGGCCAGGGCCATCCACGACGAGTTCGGCCAGATCCTGACGGCCATCAAGATGGACATCGGCTCGGCGCAGCGAATGCCCCCAGCCCAGGACGCCGCCCTGGCCGCCCGCCTGAAGCAGGCCGCCGCCCTGGCCGAGGAGGGCGTTCGCATCGCCCGCCGCATGTCGATGGAGCTTCGCCCGGCGGTGCTCGACCACATGGGCCTGCTGCCCGCATTGGAATGGCAGAGCCGCGAATTCCAGCGGCGCACCTTCATTCCATGCCTGTGCACTGCCCCGGCCGGCCAAACGCGCCTGCCGCTGGCCGCCGAACTGGCGCTGTTCCGCATCACCCAGGAGGCCCTCACCAACATCGCACGCCATGCGCGCGCCACGCGGGTCTCCATCCGCCTGGAGGCCTCCCCTGAGCAGACGGTGCTGGACATCGTGGACGACGGCGCCGGATTCGACCTGGCGTTGCTCGACGACTACAGGTCCATCGGGCTCATGGGCATGCAGGAGCGCGCGCGCGCGGCCGGCGCCCGCTGCGAGTTTTTCAGCACCCCCGGCGCCGGGACTACCGTCAGAACCATCGTGCCGATGGGCCAACCGCCGGCCGGAGAGGTCAGATGTTGAAACATATACTCGTCGTCGACGACCACGTGGCGGTCCGGGAGGGCATCGTCCGCCTGCTCTCATCCGAGTTCCCCGAGGCCGCCATTCTGGCGGTGGCCGACGAGTCCGCCGTGCTGAACGCCGCCGGCTCGGAAGCCTACGACATCGTGGTCCTCGACTTGAGCCTGCCCGGCCGGGGGGGACTCGAGCTCATCCGCCAGTTGAAGGACCTTGCACCGCAGTGCGCCCTGCTCGTCTACACCGTCCACTCGGAAGACCAGTTCGGAGTCCGCGCGCTGCGCTGCGGCGCGGACGGCTATCTCACCAAGGACCGCCCGGCCGAAGAACTCATCGAGGCGGTGCGCTGCCTGGCCGCCGGCAGGCGGTACATCACCAGCCGCATGGCCGACCGCCTGGCCGAGCATGTGGCTTCCCCCTCCGGGCTGGCTCCCCACGAGTCGCTCTCCGACCGCGAATTCGAGGTCCTCGCCTGCCTGGCGGGCGGCGCCACGCCCACCGAAATCGCCAACCAACTCAACCTCAGCATCAAGACCATCAGCACGTACCGCGCCCGCCTGCTTGAAAAGCTCTCGCTCCATTCCACCGGCGATCTCATCCGATATGCCATTGAGAAGGGGGTCTCGAAACAAAAGTGAATTGCCGCCATGGGACGAATCCTACGTCCCGCATCCTGGCCGCCGACAGCCGATTCAGCATACGCCTATTTTTCTTCGTAGCCCCCTTGCTCACAATAGAAGGCAGGATGCCGGTCTAGGTCTCTATGCGTGTATTGATTGTCGAGGATTCCCCCGAAGTCGCACGCCGCATCTCGGAAGCCATCTCGCCCATCGAGGGCGCCGTCCTGCTCGGCCACGCCGAGTCGGCGCCGCAGGCGGTTCGCGACATCGCCGCCCAGCGTCCCGATGTCGTCGTTCTCGACCTCGGGCTTGCTGAAGGCTCCGGCTACGACGTGTTGAAAGCCTGCGGCTCCCTCTCCGGGACGCCCATCCTGCTCGTGTTTTCCAACCACCTCGACGACTCCGTCTGCGCCTACTGCCTCCACCTCGGCGCGACCCGCTGCTTTGACAAGTCCAGCCAGCTTCCCGAACTTCTCGACGTCCTCACCGTTTTCGCCCGAACCGGTGCGATAGAGCGGACGTAGGACAATTCCTACACGCATTACCCACAACCTGATATAGATTTTCTCATCGTCCGACAACTGTTTCCGAATCTACCTATAGGTTTCTACTTACTCCACCGATAGGCTGTTTATCTGGATCGATACGGTCTGAGCGGAGGAGGAGAGGCGTCACATGAGACCAGCGGAGGCGGTTTCACGGTCTGACGCGCCCGGTGAAAAGGGCGGGTGCGTCAGACGCGCCCTCGTCGTCGAAGACGAGGCCGGCGTCCGCGGCCTGATGGCGCTGCTACTTACGCTGGACGGCTTCGAGGTGACTGAGGAATCCTCCTTGCCGCGCGCCGAGCGGTTGCTCGATCCAGGCTACCGCTATGACCTCATCGTTACCGACTACCACCTCCGGGAGGGGCCGCCCTGCACACTTTCGGCGCGAGCCCGCCGGCTGCATCCCGGCGTGCGGGTGATTCTGACCTCGGGGATACGCGCATCGGAACTCAATTGCGCGTGCAGCCCGCACTGTTACTCCAGCTTTCTACCGAAACCCTTCACCATCGAGAGCTTCAGGACTGCGATCCGTGAGGAGTTCGAGCATGATTGACCCCTATTCCTATTCCGCGGCGATCGCGCTGCTGGCGGCCGGCGCGGCGCTCGGCGTCTGGCGCTTCCGCCGGGCGGCCCGCGGCCGCCGGGCGGAGGCGCCGGGGTTCACGCTGCAACAGTTCGAGGCCCTGAACCGCCGCATCGCTCTGCTGGAAGCGGAACTCGAGACCCTGAGGGGCGAACACTCCGCCCTGCTCAGCCGCTGCCGCCACGACCTGGCCGGATGCCTGAACATCGTCTCCGGTTTTCGGGAATTGCTCGAATTGGAGGCCGCCTCACTGAACCCGGTCCAGAGGAACTACGTCAAGCAGATGGGCGACGGCCTGCGGCGCGCCTTCGAGGTAGCCGGCCAGTTGGCGCCGGAGCGCCGGCAGGAGGCCGCGATCGCCGGCGGCAATGCGGCCGCACGGGTGTGAACCTGAGGACGCAGCCATGAACGCAACAGGCACAGCCAACCGGCTCCGCGGCCCCGGCTCGACGGTGAGGCCGAGCTTCGACCTGGTCGTTGTCGACGACGATCCGGCCGCCATTCATCTGGTCCAGTCGTCGCTGGCCCACCTGGCGGACCGGATTTCGGTCACCGGCGCCACGACAGCCGAAGCTGCCGCCCGCGCGGTGGCCACCCTCCGGCCCGGGTTGGTCCTTCTGGATCTCGTCATGCCCGGCGTCCAGGACTTCAGCCTGCTCGAAACGCTCAAGAGCGAAAGCCCCGGCTCGGACATCATACTCGTCACCGGCCATTACTCCACGGACTCCGCCGTCGAGGCCATCCAGAAAGGCGCTTGCGGGTACCTCACCAAGCCGCTGCCCGTGGAACGCCTGGTTCGCACCGTGCTCGATTGGCTCGAACAGGCCGAGGTCCGCGCCAAGGCGGCCGAATTGGAATGCCGCCTGGCCGAGACCTTCCGATTCGAGGGCATCATCGGGCGCAGCCCTCAGATCCTGGATCTCTTCGCCAAGATTGAACGGATCGCCCCGCACTTCGTCAATGTCCTGATCACCGGCGAAACCGGGACGGGCAAGGAACTGATCGCCCGCGTGCTGCACCGCCTGTCACCCGTCTGCGAAGGCCCTTTTGTAGTGTGCAACTCCGCCGCGATCGCCGAGACGCTATTTGAAAGCGAGCTCTTCGGCCACACGCGCGGCTCCTTCACCGGCGCCGTGGCCGACCACAAGGGACTGATCGAGCACGCCGCCGGCGGCACGCTGTTCCTCGACGAGATCGGCGAGGTTCCGATCGCGGTGCAGGCCAAACTCCTGCGGCTCCTCCAGAACCGCGAGATCCAGCGGATCGGCGACCCGCGCAGCCGCCGCATCGACATCCGCATCGTCGCCGCCACCAACCGCGACCTCGCCCAGATGGTCTCCGAACGCACCTTCCGCGAGGACCTTTTTTACCGCCTTTCGACCGTCCAACTGCGCTCACCCCGCCTCTGCGACCGCCGCGAGGACGTCTGGCTGCTAGCCCAGTATTTCCTCCGCCACTTCGGCCAGGTTTACGGCAAGCCCGGGCTGCACCTCTCGCGCCGCGCTCAGAACATGATCGGCCGGTACCGCTGGCCGGGCAATGTGCGTGAGCTGGAGAACTCCATCAACTACTGCGCCATGATGGCCGAGCGCGACATCGTCGAGCCCGAGGACTTCCCCGAGTCCGTCCGCGAGGGCAGCGAGGCCCCGAGTCGAGGCGCCTATTGGGGCGAGGAGCTACTGCCGCTGGAGGAGATCGAGAAGCGCTACGTCTTGCATGTCCTCGAGCAGGTCAAGGGGAACCGCATGCGCGCCGCCGAGGTTCTGGGCATCGGCCGTGCGACGCTGTATAGAATCCTGAACCGCATGCCGTGAGCCATGCCGCCGAATCGCACCCCACCCATCAGGTCGAGACGCGCCTCGCTCGCCTTCTTGCTCATCCTCTTGCCCGCCGCGCTGCCCGGAATCGGGCCCGTCTCTGGAAGCGATTTCGCTATCCCGGCCGCCGCCCGGGCACACCCATTCCTCGCCTGGGCCCTCGTTTTGCTGGCGGCCGCCTCGCTTGGCCTCACCCTGTATCTCCGCCGCAAGAGGGCCGAGGCGCGCGAAGCTCTCGGCCAGCAGGTCTCGCGCTTCAAGACCCTCACCGAGTCCGCGACAGTCGGCATCTTCCAGTCCGACGCCGAGGGGATGACCGTCTATGTCAACCCGCGGTTCTGCGAGATTCTGGAGATGCCCGCCCATCAGGCGCTCGGCGCCGGCTGGGTCGCCCGTCTGCATCCGGACAATGCCGCCTGGATCGAGGAAACCTACGCCAGGTCGGTGAAGTGCCGTTCCGGCCATGCCCATGAGTCCGTGCTCCGCATGCCGGACGGCGCCGAGAAGCACATCTACGTCATCTACAATCCCGTCTTCTCCCCGGCCAACCGCTTCCTGGGCCTCATCGGCACCATCACCGACCTGACCGCCATCCGCACCGCCGAGGAACAGCGCCGCCGCAGCCTGGAGCTCTTCCAGGCCGTCGTCGAAGCCACTCCCCAGCCCCTCGTCTCCCTCGACCTCGAAGGCCGCGTCACCCAATTCAATCGCGCCGCCGAAGCCGTCCTCGGCGAGTCCAAACAGCAGGTCCTCGGCAGGGTCTCGGTCCATGCCGCCGGTTGGATCCTCGGATCCGGCCCGATCGCCAGTTCTCTCTGCGCCGGCCGACCCGTGCACGGCATCCCCTTCACCTACACCAGCCCCGCCGGCAGGAAGCTGGAGCTGAACGTCTCGGCCTCGCCTCTCCACGGCCCCGGTGGCGAGGTCAATGGCCTGGTTGCCATGCTGGTCGACGAAACCGAACGGCGCCAGGCCGAGCGCGCCGCCGCCGAATTCGCCGAGTCGCTCAAACTCTCCCAGCGCCTCGCCTGCCTCGGAAGCTGGCAGGTCCTCTTTGAAGAGGGGGAACCCGGGCCCGGCAACGCCCCCTGCGACGTCCGCTGGTCCGATGAGCTCCTCAAGATCCTCGGCGTTCCGGCCGACGGCGCCCCCGGCCGCTGGAACGCCATCCTCGATTTCATCCACCCCGAGGACCGCCCGGCCGTGGAAGCCTCCCTCGATAGCGCCCGCGCCCTCGGCGGCACCTTTGAGGCCCAGTGCCGCGTCATCCGCCTCGACGGCCGGGAGATCGCCGCCCGCATCAGCGTCCTCTGTGAAGTCGATCGCCTCGACTACAGCGCCAGGCTCACCGGCGCTCTCCAGGACATCACCCGCTACAAGCAATTGGAAGAGCAGTTCATTCAGTCCCAAAAGCTCGAAAGCCTCGGGCGCCTCGCCGGCGGCGTCGCCCACGACTTCAATAACCTCCTCACCGTCATCAACGGCTACTCGGGCTTGCTCGCCGCCCACCTGGCCGCCGAATCCACCGCCGGCCCCTACGTCGCCTGCATCCAGGACGCCGCCACCCGCGCCGGCTCGCTCGTCGCCCAACTGCTCGCCTTCTCCCGCAAACAGATCGAAAACCCCCGCGCCATCGACCTCAATGCCGTCACCCTCGGCTCCGCAGAGATCCTCTCCCGCTTGATCGGCGAGGACATCGCCCTCAACATGCGCGCCGCGCCCGAGCCCCTCTGGATCCTCGCCGGCCCGGGCCACATCCAGCAGGTCCTCATGAACCTCGCCGTCAACGCCCGCGACGCCATGCCCGCCGGCGGCGCCCTCAACATCTTCACTGAAGCCCTCATCCTCCCCTCCGGACAACGCCGTGCCCTGCTCACCGTCGCCGACTCCGGCCAGGGCATGGACTCCGAAACCATCCGCCACATCTTCGAGCCCTTCTTTACCACCAAGCAGCAGGGCCGCGGCACCGGCCTCGGCCTGGCCACCGTCTACGGCATCGTCCAGCAAAGCGGCGGCGCCATCCAGGTGTTCAGCCGCCCCGGAGAAGGCGCCCGCTTCATCATCGATTTTCCCGCCTGTGCCGCCCCGCAGGAGCAGGTCGCGCCCCACCCCCAGCCCGCGCCCCACGCCGACGGCTCCGCCACCATCCTCCTCGTCGAGGATGAGCGCGGCGTGCGCGATATCGCCTCCGTCCAGCTCCGCCGCCTCGGCTACCAGGTGCTCGAAGCCCCCGGCGGCCCCGAGGCCCTCGCAATCTGCCGCGCCCATCCCGGCCCCATCCACCTCCTGCTCTCCGACGTCGTCATGCCCGGCATGAACGGCTTCGAGCTCGCCCGCCAGGTCCTCGTCCTGCGCCCCGATACGCGCGTCCTCTTCGTCACCGGCTACCCCAAGGGCGAGCTCCAGGACCGCCTCCAGGCCGGCCGCGAATCCACCATCCTCCCCAAACCCTTCACCCTCGAACAGCTCTCCCACGCCGTCGCCCGGGCCCTCGCCTCCTGAGCCGCCGGAAAGCCTGAAAAACGCCTCCGCCCGCTCCGCCGTGTTCACCTGGGTTCGTCCGTGGCTTCACTCCATGACCCAAGGGCCGGCGCGTCCCCAACCGGGACCGCCGGCCCTCGCCGCTTCAATCTGGCGGAGGAAGAGGGATTCGAACCCCCGGTAGCCTTTCGACTACTGCGGTTTTCAAGACCGCCGCCTTCAACCACTCGGCCATTCCTCCACTACCAGACTAACCGATTCCGCACGCCGCGGCGCGCCCGGTTACCAAGTGAAACGCAGCAGCGACACGCCGTGGCGCGGCAGGGAAAAATCCACCTGGAGCCGTCCCTGCGCGGGAAGGACCCAGGCAGGCGAAGAGGTCATTTGCAGTTGCCCGGCCTTCTCCAGTTGCGCATACTGCGCGGCGGAGGGTTGTTGCGGCGACCCCATCTGCTTCCACAGTTCGTAGGAGTTGCTGTGTTCGCCGTCCACGCGGAAGTGCTCGATCAGCACACGGCCGGCGGGAAGGCCCGCCACGCTGAGCTGGATGGCGGCGTCCGGACCGGGTTTTGCGGAGTCGTGATAGTGCGACACTAGCACGGCGGCCGAGCGGGCATCGGCACTGGCCAGGGCGTGAACGTCGGGCTCGGCCTTGACGCCGCGGGCGAGCATGCCGTCCAGCGCCGCCGCCGCCGCGTTCACCACCGCGGCGCGCTCACCGGTCATCAGGCCCAGCATGCGGTGGACGTTCAGGACCGGCTTGCCGATGCCGTTGGTGGCCAGGTCGCGGAAGCCGTCAAAGTAAGCCTGGTCCTCGAATTCAAAGGCCCACGTCACCGCCCCCAACAGGTTGACGCCGTATCTCGCCGCCAGGTCCAGATGGCGCGGCATCACCGCCGCCGTGTAGCTGCTGTACATGAGGCCGTTGCGATAGGCGTTCTGCGGATAGACCCGCGACGAGCAGGCCGCGCAGCCCTCGGGATCCGATTCGCCGATGATCACCGGCCGCCCCTTCAATTCGGGATAGGAAGCCACGATCTCAAAGCCCTTTGCCAGGTCGCGCAGTTGATTCTCGATGCCCATGACGACGGCGCCGTCCACGAATTTCGGGCTGCCCTTGGCGTGGAAGCCGACGTAGTCCAGCGGCGAACCGGTTTGGCCGGTGGCGTAGTTCTTTCCGCGCAGCGCGTGATCGAGGAAGTTCCTGAGGAACTCCGCGGCGCGCGGGCTGGCCGGCCCGGTGGAGTGCGGCCCGCCGACGCGGGCCGCGGGCAGAGCGCGCTTCAATCCGGCGGCGGCGAAATCGTAGAGCTTGTGGTACTCCTCCGGCGTCCCCTGCCAGTAGCCGCCATTGGGCTCGTTCCACACCTCCCACAGCCAGGTCTCCACCTCGGCCCTGCCGTACCTTTCGATGGAGTGCCGCGCCCACTGAAAGACGAGTTCGGACCACTTCTGGTAGTCCTTGGGCGGGTAGGCCCATCCGGTGAATATGTCGCCGTATTTGTCGCCGGGCTTCCAGTGATGGGCATACGGCTCCGGCTTGACGGAGAGCGCTTGCGGCATGAAGCCGATCTGGACCAGCGGCTTCATGTTGCGCTCGATGTAGGTGTCGAAGATGCGGTCGACGATCGTCCAGTCGTAAACCGGCCTGCCGGCGGCGTCTTCGGAGTAGACATTGGTCGATCCCCACTTCAACGCCGCTTTGCCGTCGCCGCTGACCAGCAGGCTGTGGACACGGACATAGACCGGCACGGGGCTGAGGGCGGCAAATTCAGACAGCAGCTTGCGGCCGTCGCGCATGTAGGTGTAGTTCGGTTCGTCGTAGCCGAGGAAGGACCAGACGGGGCGCAGGGCGCCGGCGCGTTGCCGCAGGTCTACCTGGATCGATGCGGGCTGCTGCGCAACGGCGTGCAGCCCGAGCAGTGCCAGCGCGAGTCTGTTCATGCAGGCGAGTCCCCATCCAGCCTATACCCGCATGCCAGCCGTCGAGGCCGGCCGGCCGGTGGCCGCGGCGAATCTCGTCAGGGTTCCGAATCTTTTCTAAGGTGTTCACGCCCGGCCGCGTCAGGGCTCAGTGAGCTTGTGCGTTGCAGAGAGGTCGGTTAAGCTCGAAACAAGGTTACTGGTGCGGCCCTCGAGAATGGACCGTTCCGAGGTGATGAGGAGGAAGACGCATGAGCCGGGTACGATTCGTGTCGATGCTGCCGTTGTCGATCGGGCTGGCGCTGGCGCCGATGGCCTGGGGACAGTCTGAAGAGAAGTTCGACGGCAAGGCCGTGGCGGCGCGCGAAGTCCTGGTACGGCTGAGACCGAGCGCCTCCAACGCCTTGGCCTCCGTCGTTCAGGCCAGCGACGCGCGGACGGCGACAGGGACCGGCGGCAACGGCCTGATGCTGATCAAGTCGAACTCGCAGAGTGTACAGGCGCTTCTCAACAACCTGAAGTCGCATTCCGACGTGGAGATGGTGGAGCCGAATTACATCGTTCACACGACGGCGACGGCGCCCAACGATCCCGCATTCGGCAATCTGTGGGGGCTTCGCAATACGGGCCAGGTGATCGGCGCGGCTGGGATTGCGGGCGCGGACATCGACGCGGCCCGGGCCTGGGACATCACGACGGGGACGAAGTCGGTGGCGGTGGGGATCGTGGATACCGGCATATTCTATTCGCACCCCGACCTGGCGGCGAACGTATGGTCGGCGCCGCGGGCATTTTCGGTGACGATTGGCGGCGTAGTGATCAATTGCGCGGCGGGTACACGCGGATTCAACGCGATCACGAAGAGCTGCAACCCGAACGACGACAACAACCACGGGACGCATGTGGCGGGCACGATCGGCGGAGCCGGCAACAACGGCGTTGGCGTGACGGGAGTGAACTGGCAAACGTCGCTGGTGGGGCTGAAGTTTCTGAGCGCGTCGGGCAGCGGAACCACGTCGGACGCGATCAACGCCATCGAGTTCGCCGTGCAGTTGAAGCAGAAGGGACTGGCCAACATCCGGGTTCTGAACGCGAGTTGGGGCGGGGGCGGCTTTTCGCAGGCGTTGCTGGACGAGATCAACCGCGCGGCGGCCAACGACATTCTTTTCGTCGCGGCGGCGGGCAACGCCGGCACCAACAATGACGCGACCGCGTTTTACCCGGCCAACTACAATGCCCCCAACGTAGTGGCCGTGGCAGCCACCGACAACCAGGACAACAAGGCGTCGTTTTCCAACTACGGGGCGACGACGGTAGATCTGGGCGCTCCGGGCCTCTACATCTACTCGACAATCATGAATGGCGGGTACGCGTGGTCCAGCGGGACCTCGATGGCAACTCCGCACGTGGCGGGCGCAGCGGCGCTGGTGCTGGCCAAGTGCAGCCTTGGCGTGGCGGCGCTGAAGAGCGCGCTGCTGAACACGGTGGAGCCGGTGGCTTCGCTGACGGGCAAGACCGTCACGGGCGGCAGGCTGAACGTCTATCAGGCTCTGAACTCGTGCGGCGGCGCGCCACCGGACTTCTCCCTGTCGATGTCTCCGGTGTCCGGCACAGTGGCGCAGGGGAGCAGCGCGGCCAGCACGGTGACGGTGACACCCTCGAACGGCTTTGCAGGTTTGGTGACGCTGTCGGCGGCCGGCCTGCCGGCCGGGGCGGCGGCGTCGTTCTCGGCGAATCCGGCCGCGGCCAGCTCGCTGATGACCATCACGGCCGGGGCTGCGACGCCGGCCGGAACCTACACGGTTACGGTTACGGGCGTCGGCGGCACGCTGACCCACACGGCCACATTCACACTGACCGTCCAGGTGGCGCCGAACTTCACCCTGAGCGCATCGCCGGTTTCAGGCTCGGTGGTGCAGGGCGGCAGCGCGAGCAGCACGGTGACGGTGACTCGGGTGGGCGGCTTTGCAGGATTGGTGACACTGTCGGCGACCGGCTTGCCGGCTGGCGCGGCGGCGTCGTTTTCGGTGAATCCGGCCGCGGCCAGCTCGCTGATGACCATCACGACCAGCGCGTCGACCCCGGTGGGGACGTACGCGGTGAGCGTGCGCGGCGCCAGCGGGACGCTGGTTCGCACTGCGGCGTACACGCTGGTGGTCCAGAGAGCGCCGAGCTTCACGCTAACCGCGTCGCCGACGATCGTCTCCCTTACGGCGGGGCAATCGGTCTCCTACAAAGTGGTCGCACTCGCGGTGAACGGCTTCACGTCCCCGGTGACGCTGGGGGTCACGGGACTTCCGGCGGGGGCGACGGCCAAGTTCTCCGCGCAGCCGCTGCCGCTGGGCAACGCCGGCGGGGCCATGACCATCAAGACCCTGACGACAACGCCCACGGGGACCTTCACCCTGACCGTAACGGGCACGGGAGCGGGAGTGACCAAGACGGCAACCGTGCGCCTGGCGGTGGCGGGTTCCGGCTCGATGTCGTTCTTCTAGCGCAGGGGCGAGGGGCCGGCTGTCCAGCGCCGCGCCTCAGCCCTTGATGTCGTCTTTCGCGGCGTCCCATTGGACCAGCCTGGACTGGCGGACGGAGTGGTTCACCATGTGCGCGCAGGCGGCGGCGTGATGGCCGGCGGCGGCGTCTTCCCAATAGGGCTTGCGGCTGCGGATGGAGTTCAGGAAGTGCCAGAAGTGGATGATGGTGGGGTCCTGTCCCTGTTCGCGCCAGGAGGAGCCGCTGTCGACCAGGTGGGCCTTGGCAAGGGAGGGGATCTCTTCCTTTTGCACCTTGGGATCGGCGTAATAACCGGCCTGGAGGGCCTTGGGCCAGGATTCGACGATCCAGCGGTTGTCCTCCTGCACGGCCTCGGGCCAGTATTTCAGCTCGCCCCAACCGACGGAGAGAGTGCCTTCGGTGCCGAGAAAAGTGAAGCTGGCCTCCGAGGAGGACTGGTTGTTGAAGGTGGAGGAGAGGTTGGCGGTGAAGCCTTCCGGGTACTCGAGGATGGCGTTGAGGGTGTCCGGAACGTCGCGGGACTCCTTCCAGCGGTAGAGCTCGCCCATGGCCATGACCTTGGAGGGGACGACGGCGTCCATGAGGTAGTGGATGGTGGTGCAGAGGTGGACGAAGAGGTCGGTGGCGATGCCGCCGGAGTAGTCGCGGTAGCAGCGCCAGCGGAAGAAGCGGGCCAGGTCGAAGGGGTTCTTCGGAGCGGCGCCGAGGAACATGTCCCAGTTGACGGTGGCGGGGGAGGCATCGGGCGGGATGGGGTAGATCCAGGCGCCGGAGGCCGTGTTGCGGTTGTAGGCGGCGCGCACCATGGTGACCTTGCCGAGGCGGCCTTCCTTGATCATCTGTTTGGCGCGGTTCTGGGTGATGGAGGACATGCCCTGCGAGCCGACCTGCACGATACGGCCGGTCTGTTTGGCGGCGGCAATGATCTCCAGGCCCTCGGCGGAGCGATAGGTGAGGGGCTTTTCGCAGTAGACGTCTTTCTTGGCCTTGAGCGCGTCGAGCACCATGACCTTGTGCCAGTGGTCGGGGGTGGCGACGACGACGGCGTCGATGGAAGAGTCGGCGACGGCTTCGCGGTAGTCGCGGAGGACGCGGGCGGAGGCGCCGCGGGTATCCTTGATGCGGTCGAGCGCACGGGCGACGCGCCCCTGGTAGGCGTCGCAGACGGCGGCGATCTCGAACTGCGGGTGGGTCATCATGGCGGCCATCAGTTCGTGGGCGCGCGCGCCGCAGCCGATGAAGGCGACGCGGATGCGGTCGTTGGGGGAGACCTGGGCGCTCATGCTGGCGGTGAGGGCAGCGTTCAATTCGAGGAAGCCGCGGCGGCTGAAATCCATGGGTGTGCAAACTCCTTCAACTGAGGGTATTCTATCGCGAGAGGGTAGTCAGACATGGTGGTCCTCAATCCGGCAGCGCTGGCGGTGGAGATCCGCGAGTATTGCGGGGCTCACGCCGACGCGGCCGGAGCGGCGAAGTACGCGCGGTATTTCAAGGAGGGCTACGACGCCTGGGGACTCGCGGACGGCAAGCACGAGTTCTGGAACGCAAAGCGGGAGGAGTGGCTGAAGCGGTACGCGAAACTGGGGCTGAAGGGGTTTCTGCGCGCCGGGGAGTTGTTGTTCCGGAGCGGGAAGCATGAAGAGGGCGGGATGGCGATCCGGTTGGTGAAGAGCTTCGGGGCGGAGGTCGACGCCGCGGCGCTGCCGGGGCTGGAGAGGTGGTTCGCGGCGGGAATCGGCAACTGGGCGCACGTCGACGCACTGTGCGCGGAGGTGCTTGGGCCGGCGCTGGGAGCGGGGCGGGTGCGGCTGAAGGAGCTGGCGGGATGGAGGGAATCAAAGTTCCGCTTCCAGCGCCGGGCGGCGCCAGTGGCGATGCTGAACCTGCTCAAGGGCAAGTTCAAGGCGAGGGAGCTGTTGCAGTTCGTGAGACCGCTGATGATGGATGAAGAGAGGGTGGTACAGCAGGGGATGGGGTGGTTCCTGCGGGAGTTGTGGAAGAAGGACAGAGCGCCGGTGGAGGCATTCCTGCTGGAGTGGAAGGACCGGGCGCCACGGCTGATCTTCCAATATGCGACCGAGAAGATGGACGCGGAGGAGAAGGCGCGGTTCAGGAGAACGGGGAAGAGGGGCTGAGGCTACTTTTTTTCGGGAGTGGGCTTGGATTCGGGCGTGGCAGGCGCGGCGGGGGCGGGTGTGGTTCCGTCGATGCGGCGCCAGCCTGGGGAGGAGGGGGCAGCCGCCGGAGGGGGCGTGGTTGAGGGGGAGCCGGAAGCGGGGCTGCCGGGAATGAGAGTGGGACCGCGGGTGTTGTAGGTTTCGCCGGCAGGACGGCGGGCAAGGCGCGGTGCGGGCGCGGAGGCGGGTTTGGCTTCGGTGGCGGGCGCCTGGGAGAGGACTTTGGTCTCGGGTTCCTGGCTGGGGGTGAAATCGGAGGGAATCCGGTAGGTGGGGCGGCAGCGGATTTCGGCCTCGGGGTAGCGGCGGCGGGTGGAGGCGGCGAGTTCGACGCGCACGCTGCGTTCGGCCCCGGGAGTGGCGCCCGGGGGCATGGAAAAGTAAAGCGAATAGCGCTGTCGAAGGCCCTGGAGGGTGGCTTCCAGCGCGGAGGCGTCGTCTACGGCCAAGCTGTCTCCGCCGGAGTCGCGGGCGATGGTGGGAGAGCCGGCTGGCTGCGTGCGCGAGTTCCCGCCGGGGTAGCCGCCGCCGGGGTAACCGCCGCCGGGCGGATTGCGGCGGCCGAAGATGATATCGGGGACGACGACGCCGGGATAGCGTCCGCGGCGGGGGGAACCGCCGCCGGGGATGCCGCTGCGATAGCCCATGGCATCGGGAGCGATCAGAGCGCTGAGGACGGCATCGGCGGCGGAGAGGGCGGCGAGCACGCGGGGCTCGTCGCGGTCGCGCTCGGTCTGGTCGTCGGTGACGATGATGATGGCGCGGCGGGCGTCCTTGCGGGCGTTCCTCTGCACGTAGCGGGCGGCGTCCAACAAGCCGCGGGTGATGTCGGTGCCGCCATTGAACGACTCCTGGCGGATGACGTTCTGAAAGTCGCCGTGGACCTGGTCCCGAGGGCGGAAGGGGGTGCGCAGCCGGGCGGCGCGGTCGAAGACCATGATGGCGACGCGGTCGCCCTCGCCCAGGACGTTCAGCGCGTCGCGAGCGGCTTCCACGATGCGGCGCACATGGGGTTGCATGCTGGCGGAGACGTCGAACAGAAAGAGAACGTCCAGCGGCATTTCCTCGGTAGCGAAGCCGCGGATGGGCCGCTGGCGGCCTTCTTCGTACAGGACGAAGTCGGTGACGGCGAGCGAGGTGACGGGGCGATTGTCGCGGCCGAGAACCTGGGCATCGACGCGGACCTGTGAGACGTCGCTCCTGAAGACGATGTCGCCGCCGGGCTGGGGCTGGGGAGGCTGCCCGGAAGAGGAAGCGGCGAGGCAAAGCGCAACGACGATGGGCCAGTGAAAACGCATAGGGAGGTGGACACTGGTTAAACGCCTGAAACGGGCGCGCGGTTACGGTGAGTTCAGAGGGGCGGCGTACGGGCTGTGAGGCCGGTGCGGTCCTCCAGAGCGGCGCCGATGCGCAGCAGGAGTCCCTCGTCGAAGGGCCGGCCGACGAGCTGGCAGCCCATGGGCAGCCCTCCCTGGGAGAAGCCGGCAGGCAGGGCGAGCACGGGAAGCCCGAGGGCGTTGAAGCCGCGGACCAGCCGGGTGGATGCCAGGCGGGTGTCCTCCACCTGGCCGCCGACGGCGACTTCGGCCTGGCCGATGTGGGGCGCGACGATGGGGGTGGCCGGGACGAGCAGGCAATCGACCTTGGCGAGGATGTCGAGGTAGACGCCCTGGATGCGGCGGCGCAGGCGCTGGGCCTGGATGTAATCGGTGGCCGGAATAAGGCGGCCCATGTCGATGAGGGTGGCGACGTCGCCGCCATACTCCTTGCGGCGGCGGCGGATGTAAGGCTCGTGGACGCTGGCGGCCTCGGCAAGCAGGGTGACCTGGGCGATGACGTTGAGCTGGTGGCCTCCGGGCAGACGGACATCCACCAATTCGGCGCCGAGATCCTGCGCCGTGTAGGCGAGGAAGTGGACGGCGTGGTCCACCTGGGGATCGAGTTTCTCGAAGAAGAAGTTCTCGGGGAGGCCGATTTTCAGGCCCTGGAGAGAGATCCCGGCGGCGGGCGGCATGTAGTCCGGGACCGGCCGGTTCACCGAGCAGGCGTCGCGTGGATCGTAGCCGGCCAGAACCTGCAGAACAGCGGCGGCGTCGCGCACGGTGCGAGTGAGCGGGCCGACGTGGTCGAGTGAGAAGCCCAGCGGCAGGGCGCCGAACTTGGAGACGCGCCCGAAGGTCGGCTTGAGCCCGGTGAGGCCGCAGTAGGAGGCGGGCACGCGGATGGAACCGCCGGTGTCGGAGCCGGTGGCGGCGAGCGCCATGCCGGTGGCGACGGCCACGGCGGAACCGCCGGACGAGCCGCCGGGGATGCGCTGCGGGTCCCAGGGATTGCGCACGGCGCCGTAGTGCGGGTTGGTGGAGGTGATGCCGTAGGCGTGCTCGTGCAGGTTGGTCTTGCCCAGCATGACGGCGCCGGCCTGGCGCAGACGCCAGACGCAGGCGGCGTCGAAGTTGGGGACGTAGGAGGAGAAGATCCGGGAGCCGGATGTGGTCAGGACGTCCTTGGTGCAGAAGAGGTCCTTGTGGGCCACGGGGATGCCGTGCAGGGGGCCGCGGTCCAGGCCGCCAGCCCGCTCGCCGTCGGCCTGGCGGGCTTGCTCCAGGGCCAGTCCGGCGGTCACGGTGATGAAGGCGTTGAGCGTGGGGTTGAGCTTTTCGATGCGCTCCAGGCAGGCCAGGGTGAGTTCGACAGAGGAAACGCGCTTCTGCCTGAGCGCCGCGGCGGCTTCCAGAACGGTCATTCGACGGGCTTCTCCGTGGGCGGGGTGGCGGTGAAGACCTGGGCGGGCTCCTCGCTCCAGTCGATCATGCCGCGCAGGCCGAGCATGGTCCTGGCGATCGCTTCGAGCCGCTGGATGGAGGTCTCGGAGAGCTGGATCTTCTGGGCTTCGGCGATGGTTTTCCAGGCTGGTCCGAGGCTGGAGGACATGCTCTAATGATGGCATGTCGACACAGGCAATGACGAGCGCGGACGGCGCGCGTCCGCTGACGGATTTCAACGAAGACGAGTCGATGTTCCGCGACGCGGTGCGCGACTTCGCGCGCAACGAGATCGCCCCCAAGGCGCGGGCGATGGACGAGGCGGGGCTCTTCGACAAGGCATTGTTGAAGCAGATCTTCGAGATGGGCCTGATGGGCATCGAGATCCCCGAGGAGTATGGCGGGCAGGGCGGCACCTTCTTCCAGGCGTTGATCGCCATCGAGGAGCTGGCGGCGGTGGACCCGAGCGCGGCGGTGGTGGTGGATGTGCAAAACACGCTGGTGAACAACGCCGTGATCCGCTGGGCGAGCGAAGAGCAGAAACGGCGCTGGCTGCCGCGGCTGGCGCAGGACACGCTGGCTTCGTATGCCTTGAGCGAAGCCGGCGCGGGCTCGGACGCCTTCGCCCTGGCCACGCGCGCGGCGCGGGAGGGCGAGGAGTGGGTGCTGAACGGCCGCAAACTGTGGATCACCAACGCCTACGAGGCGGGCCTGTTCCTGGTGTTCGCCAACGCCAACCCGGAAGCGGGCTACAAGGGGATTACCTGCTTCGTCGTGGAGCGCGGCATGGCCGGATTCGGCATTGGGAAGAAGGAGGATAAGCTGGGCATCCGGGCCTCGTCGACGTGCGAATTGATCCTTGACGGCGTGCGCGTGCCCGCGGCCAACGTGCTGGGCGAAGTGGGCAAGGGGTACAAGATCGCCATCGAGACGTTGAACGAGGGGCGCATCGGCATCGGCGCGCAGATGACGGGCCTGGCGGCCGGGGCGCTGCAGCATGCCGTCGCTTACGCCAGGGAGCGCAAGCAGTTCGGCAAGGCCATCGCCGAGTTCCAGGCCGTTCAGATGGAACTGGCGCGCATGGCCACCGGTGTGGAGACGTCGCGGCTGCTGGTCTACAACGCGGCGCGGCTGCGCGAGGCGGGCCGGCCGTTCCTGAAGGAAGCGGCCATGGCCAAGTACTGGTCGTCGCAGGTGGCCGAGACGGTGGCCTCGCGGGCCGTTGAGGTATTGGGGGGCGTGGGCTTCACGAAGGACTATCCGGTGGAGAAGTTCTACCGGGACGCGAAGATCGGGCGAATCTACGAGGGCACCAGCAACATGCAGATGCTGACCATCGCCAAACAGATGCTGGCGTAACCGGGCGCGCGCGCAGAGCATCAATACGGAACGAGGGTACGGATCATGCGGGCGTTTGTTTTGCCGATTGTCCTGATGACCGCCGCCGCGGCGCAAACGCCGCCAAGCGCGCCGTCCGAAGCCGAGATCGCCGCCATCATCGACAAGTTTGCGGCCAAGGAGGCGGAGTTCGCCACGGCGCGGGAGAACTACACCTACCACCAGAAGTACCGCTTCGACGAACTCGGCCCCAACGGGCGTTCGGCGGGCAAGCTGGAGATTGAAGCCGACATTGTCTTCACCAAGCAGGGCAAACGCACTGAGCGGGTGACCTACGCGCCCATGAATACTCTGCAGATGGTCGGGTTCACCGCGGAGGACGAGCAGGACATCCGCAACGTGCAGCCGTTCGTGCTGACCACCAAGGAGCTGCCGAACTACAACATCCGGTACGTGGGCAGAGAGAACGTCGACGAGATCTCGTGCTTTTCCTTCGCCGTCAAGCCGAAGAAGATGATCGAGGGCCAGCGCTACTTCGAGGGATTGATCTGGGTGGACGATCGCGACATGCAGATCGTGAAGACCTACGGGCGCGCCGTCGGCATCGGGAAGAGAGTGGCGGCGCAAAGGTTTCCCAAGTTCGAGACCTACCGCGAGCAGATCGACGGCAAGTACTGGTTCCCCACCTACACGGTGGCGAACGACACGTTGAACTTCGACTCCGGGCCGGTGCCGGTCAAGATGGTGATCCAGTACAAGGACTACAAGCAGTTCAAGGCGGAATCCACCATCACTTTCGGCGATGAAGTGGACAAGCCGGCCGACAAGAAGGAGCCGGCGAAGAAACAGTGACTCCTGTTCGACCCCGGTTTCGCGCCGTTCAACCGGCCTGAGACCCGGCTGGACGCTGAACCGTCTCCTTCCGCGGATTCATCTGCTTAAATGAGACTAAACTCATGTCGGACCACGGTTTCCGGGCCCGCCGCGACTGGGCAGCTCTTAAACGAAGATTGCGCGAATTGAAGATGATCGCCTGGGGCGCCCTTCATCGGGATCACCCCATCATGGCGCACATCATTCCGATCCGCCGCTGCAACCTGGCGTGTACCTATTGCAACGAATACGACGACTACTCCAAGCCCGTCGACACCGACGTGCTGCTGGCGCGCGTCGACGCGCTGGGGCGGCTTGGGACCGGCATCATCACCATCAGCGGCGGCGAGCCGCTGCTGCACCCGGAACTGGACCAGATCATCTCCAGAATCCGCTCCACCGGGGCCATCACGGGCCTGATCACCAACGGCTACCTGCTCACGGCGGACCGCATCGAGCGGCTGAACCGTGCCGGGCTGGACCACATGCAGATCTCGATCGACAACGTGATGCCGGACGAGGTCTCGAAGAAGAGCCTAAAGGTGCTGGACCGGAAGCTGCAGTTGCTGGCCGGCCACGCGCTGTTCCACGTCAACATCAACTCGGTGGTGGGCGGCGGCGTGAAGGATGCCAACGACGCGCTGACCATCGGGAACCGCGCCGTGCAGTTGGGCTTTTCATCGACCATCGGCATTATTCACGACGGCGGCGGGCAGTTGAAGCCGCTGACGGCGAAGGAGCGCGAGATCTACCTGGCGGTGAAGGCGCTGGAGAAACGGAACTTCTCGCAGCTCAGCTTCTTCCAGGAGAAGATCGCCAACGGTGAGCCCAATGACTGGCGCTGCCGCGCCGGGGCGCGGTACGTGTACATCTGCGAAGACGGGCTGGTCCACTACTGCAGCCAGCAGCGCGGCTACCCGGCACAGCCGCTGCTGGAGTACGGCCTGGTCGACATGCGGCGCGAATACGACACTGAGAAAGCCTGCGCGCCGCACTGCACGGTGAGCTGCGTGCACTACGTTTCCTACTTCGACTCCTGGCGCGCGCCGCAGAGGCGCAAGGACACCCGGCCGTTTGAAGCGCCGGACGAACCGCTGGTGCACATCCAGCCGGCGAGCCGCTGAGCGGAGGCGGCCCTACTCGTCCCGCAACCCGGCGGCGATTTCGCGCGCCACGCGGCGCGCCTCCTCCAACTGGCCGCGCTCGAAGCTGATGGCACCGACGCGCGGGTGGCCGCCGCCGCCGTAGCGCTCGCAGATGGTGGCCAGGTTGTGCGTGGGCTCCCGTGGCGCCCATGGGTTCGAACCGACGCTGACCTTGGTACGGAAGCTCGACAGGCTCACCGAGACGGTGTAGGTGGCCTGGGGGAAGAGCGAATAGGGCACGAACTTGTTGTAGCCCTCCATGTCGTAGTCGGCGACGTCGAAATAGACCACAGCGCCGGCGCAATGGCCGGTATGGCCGATGACGTCGATAGACCGCAGGTGGCGCTCGTAGAGCGGCTGGAAGGCGGCCTGGACCTCGGGGTCGGCCATGATGGCCTCCAGCGGCCGGCGCTGCATCATGCGGATGATGCGCTGCACCATCTCGGAGCCCTTCACTGCCTCGATCACCAGCGTCAGCTTCATGGCAGGATGCGCCATCGCCACGGCCTCGGCGGCGCTCTTGTAGAGGGCGCCGTCGATGATGCCGGCCCAGTGGACCAGGTCGGAGAGCTCCGGCGCCTCATAGCCGTAAACGGAACGGGCGATGTGGGCGATGAACTCGGTGCAGGAGCGGTAGCCGGGATCGAAGTAGAAGCGGCGGGCGTCCTTCTTGCTCTCGTAGTCGAGCTGGTCGTCGTGGCAGAGGAAGGCGCTCTGGTGGTGATCGAACCACCAGGTCACGCGGTCCGAATTGGAGTACTTGAAATCGACGATGGCGTTTTCGTGGCCGTCGAAGAGTCCGTCCTCGAACAACTGCGAGGCCTTGTGGGCCATGCCGGTGTAGTGGTAGTCGGCCCCGTCGTAGAACTTCTCGGCGGAGAAGCGGCTGAAGAAGGCGGCCGAGGCGGCGCCGTCGAAACAGTGATCGTGATAGAGAACGCGAACCTTCATCGAGGAAACCACCATTCAAACCCGTGGGCCGGAAGAAACCTTTCAGATTGCCTCAACAGGGGGCCCGGATGCAAGTGCTGGGTGTTGCGCGGGCGCCGTCCGGACACCGGTTCACCGCGGATAGGGATGGCCGCGCAGCATCGTGAGCGCCCGGTAGATCTGCTCGGCGAGCACGGCGCGGGCCAGCTCGTGGGGCATGGTCATGGGGGAAAGGGAGAGCAGGAGATCGGCGCGCGGCTTCCACTCCGGCGGCAGGCCGTCGTGGCCTCCGACGAGGAAAACCAGATCGCGGGCCTCGAGTCCGGCCTTGCCTACCAGCGCGGCGAATTCTCCGGAGTCCATGCGTTTGCCGGCGGGATCGAGGAAGATCTTGCGGGCGGCGGGGTGGCGGGCGGGCAGGTCGAAGCGGCGCGGGTCGATCTCGCGCATCTCGCAGGACATGTAGCGCGTGGCGCGTTTCACGAACTCGGCGGCCATGGCGTTGGAGTGCGGCTCGCGCGGTTTGCCGATGAAATAGAGCAGCAGCTTCAAGCCTTCAGTATGGCCGAAGCAGGGCGCGGATCGCATTGGATCGGCGCCGGATGCTATCGTGGTGAAGGCGGTTCCCGCCCACGCATGGATTGGATTAAGCTCCCCAAGAAGGTCGCCAAGGTCACCGACGAAGAGCGGCACGTCCGCACCGAAGGCCTGTGGATCAAGTGCGATGGATGCCGGCAGATCATCTGGCGAAAAGACCTGGAAGAGACGATGCACTGCTGCCCCAAGTGCGGGCATCATTTCCGTATCGACTCCCGGACGCGGCTGCGCTTCCTGCTTGACGGCGGAACGTGGCAGGAGCACGACGCCACGCTCTCTTCCACCGACCCGTTGGGTTTCGTCGACGCCAAGTCTTACAAGGACCGGCTGGCCGGGATGCAGAAGACGCTGGGCATGAAGGACGCCCTCATCTCGGCCACCGGAACCATTCACGGCCGCACCGTCCACGCGTGTTCCTGCGAGTTGAAGTTCATCGGCGGCTCGATGGGCGCGGTGATGGGCGAGAAGATCACGCGCATGATCGAGCGCTCGCTCGCCCGACGCGTGCCGCTGATCATCGTTTCGGCCTCCGGCGGGGCGCGCATGCAGGAGGGCGCCGTCAGCCTGATGCAATTGGCCAAGATCAGCTCGGCGCTGATGAAGCTGGACAGGGCCAAAGTGCCGTTCATCAGCGTCATGACCGACCCGACCACCGGCGGGGTGACGGCCAGCTTTGCCATGCTGGGCGATTTGAACATCGCCGAGCCCGGCGCGCTGATCGGTTTTGCCGGGCCGCGCGTCATCGAGCAGACGATCCGGCAGAAGCTGCCGGAGGGCTTCCAGCGGTCCGAATTCGTGCTGCAGCATGGATTCCTGGACGCCGTGGTGAAGCGCGGCGAGATGCGCGATTTCATCGCGCGGTCGCTGGACTTCTTCTGCGGCCCATGGGCGGCATGATTCTCCATCCGATCAAGACGCGCACCCGCCCGCTACCGCTCGCGGCTTTGCCGCCGGCGCTCGCGGTGTTGTTCTTGTTCAGCGGCACGGCACAGGGGCAGTACGACCTGCTGATCCGCAACGCGAGGGTGGTCGACGGCACCGGCAACCCGTGGTTCAAGGCCGATGTCGCCGTCAAGGACGGCCGCATTGCCGCCATCGCTTCCCTGCCCGGCGCCAAGGCGGCCCGGGAGATCGACGCCGGCGGGCGCGTGGTGACGCCGGGCTTCATCGACGTGCACACCCACGTCGAGGGCGCGGTGGAGCAGGCGCCGCGGGGCGACAACTACCTGATGGACGGAGTGACGACGATCGTCACCGGCAACTGCGGCGGTTCGGTGGCCAACATGGCCGCGTGGTTCCGCGCGCTGGAGGAAAAGGGCCTGGGGCTGAACCTGGCTTCGCTCATCGGCCACAACACGGTGCGGCGCGAGGTGATGGGGTCGGCCAACCGCCAGGCGACGCCCGATGAAATCGCCCGCATGAAGGAGCTTGTGCACCGGGCGATGCAGGAGGGCGCGGTGGGCCTTTCCACCGGGCTGATCTACATTCCCGGCACCTATGCGAACTCCGACGAGGTCGTCGAGTTGGGCAAGTCGGCGGCCCCCTACAACGGCGTCTACGCAAGCCACATGCGCGACGAGGGCGCCAAGATCCTCGAATCCATTCATGAGGCGGCGCGAGTGGGCGGCGAGGCGGGCGTGCGCGTGCAGTTGTCGCATTTCAAGATCGACGCGCCGCGCCTGTGGGGCATGAGCGACAAGAGCATCG
Organism: Candidatus Solibacter usitatus; assembly: GCA_016213245.1. Taxonomy (GTDB): domain Bacteria; phylum Acidobacteriota; class Terriglobia; order Bryobacterales; family Bryobacteraceae; genus Paludibaculum; species Paludibaculum usitatum_A. Next base: position 39,124 of record JACRBC010000010.1, read on the forward strand.
CCCTGGTAGAGGAGTACAGAAAGAAGGGTGTGGACGTGGTCGTGGACCAGTACCCCTATGACCACTCGTCCACCAATCTCGGCATCACCTTGCCCTCATGGGCGCTGGCCGACGGTTCGGAGGCAGTCAGGAAGCGCCTGACGGAACCCTCGACACGCGCCGAAATCGCCGCGCAGATGGAGCGCGATCTCAAGGCCCTCGGCCACAACGATTACAGCTATGGCATCGTGGCGCGGTACAAGCCGGAGCGCGAGTACGAAGGCAAGAACATCGCCGACATCACGAAACTGCGCGGCGCCGAGCCCACGCTGGCCAACCAGATCGAGACGATTTTCGCGATGACCCTGGCCGGCGGCGCGCAAATGGTCTACCACTCGATGGGCGACGTGGACGTCGAACGCATCATGCGCTATCCAAATACCGCTGTGGCCAGCGACGGCGGCATCCGGGTCTTCGGCGAGGGCATGCCCCACCCGCGCTCCTACGGCACCAACGCCCGTGTGCTGGCCGAATACGTCCGTAAACGCGGCCTGCTCACGCTGGAAGACGCTGTGCGGCGGATGACCTCGCTGCCGGCGCGCACCTTCGCCTTCAAAGACCGCGGCGTGCTGCGCGAGGGCGCCGCGGCCGACATCCTGGTCTTCGACCCTGAAAAGGTGCAGGACAAGGCCACCTACGCGCAGCCGCACCAGTACACGCAGGGGATCGACTACGTGGTGGTGAACGGCGTGGTGATGGTGGACCAGGGCGCGCTCACCGAGGCGCGCGGAGGAAAGGTGCTCCGCCGGCAATGATCTCGCTGGTGAATGCTTCCAAGCGCTTCGGCCCCAAAATCCTGTTCGACGGAGTGAACTGGCTCATCACGCCGCAGGACCGCGTGGGGCTGGTGGGCGCCAACGGAACGGGCAAGTCCACCGTCATGAAGATCCTGGCCGGCATGGAGGCGCTGGACGGCGGTGAGTGCACGTCTCAAAAGGGGATCACCGCCGGCTACCTGCCGCAGGACGGCCTGCAACTGTCCGGCCGCGGCGTCTTCGCCGAATGCCTCTCCGTATTCGACCGCCTGAAGGACATGGAGCGCGAGATGGAGTCGCTGCTCCACAGCATGGCGGAGCTCGATCCGTCGAGCGACGAATACCACGCCGTGAGCGATCGCTTTTCTCAGCTCGATTCCGAGTTCCGCAACCACGACGGCTACGCGCTGGAAGCCAAGGTCGGCAGCGTTCTCACCGGGCTGGGCTTCCCCAAGCAGGACTGGACCAAGCGCACCGAATTCTTCTCCGGCGGCTGGCAGATGCGCATCGCGCTGGCCAAGCTGCTGCTCGAACAGCCCAACCTGCTGCTGCTCGACGAGCCCACCAACCACCTTGATCTCGAAGCCCGCAACTGGCTGGAAGACTACCTGAAGGGCTATCCCAACGCCTGCGTGCTCATCTCGCACGACCGCTATTTCCTCGACGTCACCGTGGGCAAGATCGTCGAGTTGTGGAACAAGGGGCTGCACTTCTACACCGGCGGCTACGAGCGCTACGTGCAGCAGAAGACGGAGCGCCGGGCGCTGCTGGAGGCCGCCTACCGCAATCAGAAAGAGCGCATCGACCAGTTGGAGGCGTTCATCAACCGCTTCCGCTACCAGGCCACCAAGGCCAAGCAGGTGCAGTCGCGCATCAAGGAACTGGACAAGATCGAGCGCATCGAGATCCCTCCGGACGAGAAGTCCATCCACTTCACCTTTCCCCAGCCCAAGCCTTCGGGGCGCGTGGTGGCGGAGTTCACCGGCGTCACCAAGGCCTACGGCGACAACGTCGTACTGCGCGATGTGCAGTTCGCCATCGAGCGCGGCGACCGGGTGGCGCTGGTGGGCGTCAACGGCGCGGGCAAGTCGACGCTGATCAAGCTGCTGGCCGGCGCCGAGCCGTTGACGCGCGGCCAATATCGCACCGGCCACAACGTGCAGCCCGACTACTTCGCCCAGGACCAGTACAAGGAACTCGACGTGGCCTCGCGCATGCTGGACGACCTCAGCAGCGTCGCCAACGGCAAGACGATCACCGAGCTGCGCAGCCTGCTGGGCTGCTTTCTTTTCAGCGAGGACGACGTCTTCAAGCAGATCGGCGTGCTCAGCGGAGGCGAGCGGAACCGCTACGCGCTGGCGCGCATGCTGCTGAACCCGTCCAACTTTCTGCTGCTGGACGAACCCACCAACCACCTGGACCTGCGCGCCAAGGACGTCCTGTTGGAATCGCTCCAGGAGTTCACCGGCACGGTGGTCTTCGTCTCCCACGACCGCTACTTCATCGACAAGCTGGCCACCAAGGTCTTCGAGATCGCCGGCGGCGAGGTGGAGGTCTTTCCGGGCAACTACGAGGATCATCTCTACCGCAAGCAGGGCGGCTCGCCCGTCACGACTCTGCGCGAAGAAGAGGCGGCGCCCTCCGTTCCGGACAGTGCACAGGAGAGTTCGAAGCAGCGGCGGGTGAACCCGCTCAAGCTGCGGCAACTGGAGGATCGGGCGGGGAGCCTGGAAAAGGCCGCGGCCCGGCTCGAAGCTGAAATCGCCGCCCTGGAAGAACGGCTCCAGAACTTCGTCTCGGTGGAGGAGACCCAGCAGCAAATGGACCTGCTGGCGCGGCGCCGGCAGGAATTGGAGCGAACGCTGGCCGACTGGGAGGAGATCTCGGTCCAGGTGGAAGAGTCGCGGCAATAGTTGAAGCCGCTCCGCTTGCGGTACGATCATGGCGATGCATCGCCGCCAGTTCTTTCTCTCCACCGCCGCGGCCTCCGCTGCCGCCACCGCCCCGGCGCAGCCTGCCGCCAAGGGTAAGGCCCGGCTCAAGCCGGCGCTTTGCGCCTACTCGTTCCGCAACGAACTCCAGAAGAAGGTGCTCACCTACGAGGACCTCATCCGCAAGTGCGTCGACTGGGACGTGGACGGCATCGACATGACCGTCTACTGGTTCCCCAGCACCGACCCGGCGTGGCTGGCCGGCCTGCGCCGCCTGGCGTATACGCAGAACATCGCCATCTACTCCATCGCCGTGCGCACTGAATTCACCAAGCCGGAGCAGGCCGCCCGCGACGCCGAGGTGGAATCCATCCGCAGGTGGGTGGACGTCGCCGATCTGCTGGGAGCGGGCCACATCCGCGTCTTCGGCGGCAACGTCCCGAAGACCGCCACCGAGGAGCAGGCCGTTCCGTGGGTGGTGGAGTGCCTGCAACGCGGCGCCGAATACGCCGGCAAGCGCGGCATCATCCTCGGCCTGGAAAACCACGGCGGCATCTGCACGCGCGCCGACCGCATGCTGGAGATGGTCGCGAAGGTGAACTCGCCGTGGGTCGGCATCAATCTCGACACGGGCAACTTCCGCACCGAGGCCTTCGAACAGATGCGCAAGTGCCTGCCCCTTTCGGCCAACGTCCAGGTGAAGTCCGAAATGACTTACGACGACGGCACGCGCGGACCGCAGGACTGGGACAAAGTCGTGAAGCTGATCGCCTCCGGCGGATACAAAGGCTACCTGTCGCTGGAGTACGAAGCCAAGGAGCCCGCGCCCACGGCCGTTCCGCGGAAGCTGGCCGAGCTGCGGGACCTGTGCCGCAAGTACTCCGGCTGAGACCCTGGTCCCGAAACAAAACAGGCGGCCAATGATTCGGCCGCCCGGCTCAAGTTGAATTCCCCTGAAAATACACCGAACCGGGCGGTCCTGTCAAACTATTCTTTCCAGTCGGCCGTCCAGACGTTGAATTCGTACCTGCCCTTGGCCTGGTGATCGGAGCAGAACACCAGCTTCCGGCCGTCCGGCGAGAACTCGGGGAACGACGCAAAACCGCCGAAGTTGGTCACCTGCTCCAAGCCCGTGCCGCCGGTCTTGATGGAGTACAACTCGAACTTGCGGCCGTCGCAGTTGTGCTTGTTCGAAGAGAAGATGATGCGCTTGTCGTCCGGCGTGAACGTGGGCGCGAAGGCCGCGCAGCCAAAGTCGGTCAATTGCCGCACGTTCCGCCCGGCGGCGTCGGAGATGAACAGCTCCATCCTCATGGGCTCGGTCAGATTCTCCTTCAGCAGTTCCTTGTAGCGCGTCATCACCGCCTTGTTGCCGGGCGCCGTGGCACGCCATACCATCTGCTTGCCGTCGTGCGAAAATACGGCGCCGCCGTCATAGCCCTCGCGCCTGGTGATCTGCTTCTTGCCCGAGCCGTCGGGCTTCATCTGCCACAGCTCCAGGTCGCCGGAGGCCAGCGAGGTGTAGACCACGCGGTTGGTCTTGAAGTTGATCGTCGCCTCGGCGTCGTAGCCCGGCGTGCTGGTCAGCTTCTTTTCGATCTTGCCGCCGCCGGTGGCAAGGTAGATGTCGTAGCCGGGGAAGACGCCCCACAGGTAGCCCTTGCTGCGGTCCGGCGGCGTGGGGCAGGCCGGATTGTCCTCGTGCGTGGAGCCGTAGACGATGTGGCGGTTGTCCTTCAGGAAGTAGGCGCAGGTGGTGCGGCCCTTGCCGGTGGAGACCAGGCGCTGATCGCTGCCGTCGGCGTTCATGACGAAGATCTGGTCGCAATCGTAGGGCGGCCGCGTCGTCTGGAACACCAGGCGCTTGCCGTCGGGCGACCAGTAGGCTTCGGCGTTCTGGCCGCCATCGGTCAGCCTCTTCAGGTTGGCGAGGTGTCTGCCCTCGGGCGGCGTCTGCGCCAGTGCGGCATAGGTGAGCGAAAAGAGGATGGCCAGAATCTTCACTTGGTTCTACCTTCAAACAGGTTGCGCCCCTCAACCAGGGCACTCATCTTGCGGTCGGCGACGTTGCGCTGCAGCATCCAGAACCCGCAATCGGGGTGGATATAGTGGAGCCGTTCCGCCCCGAGGACGGAGGCCGCCTGCTCGATGCGCTGCGCGATCAGATCGGCGCTCTCCACTCCATTGTCCTTGATATCCACCACGCCGAGGCCAAGGCCGATCTTCGGGTCCAACTCCTTGAAGTGCTCCAGTTCCCCGTAGCCGCGGCGCGCGAATTCGAGCACCAGGTGATCCACGTGCAAGCCGTTCAGAAACGGCAGCAGGCTCTTCCAGAAGCCCTTTTGCACGGACTGGCCGCCGTAGTTGCCGAAGCAGATGTGGATGGCGCGCACCCCTTTCATGCCGTCCAAAACGTGGTTCAGCGCCGGCAGCGCCCATTCGGCATCCTCCGGATGGCCGCTGATGTTGGCTTCGTCGAGCTGCACTACGGCCGCATCGATCGACGCAAGCTGATTGCGGAGCACATCCGCAATGGCCATGCACAGTGCCGGCCGCGACTTATAGTGGCGGTCCGTCAGCACCTTGGCCAGCATGTGGGGACCGGTGCAGGTGAACTTCAACGGCCGTCCAGTGAGCCCCCGCGTGAATTCGTAGTCGCGCGGCAGGTTCAGCACGCCGCCGCTCACCGGTCCGGTGACGATGCCGGCCGGATCGGACCGGTACGTCAGGCCCGCATCGCGCCGGAACTCTTCGATGTCGGTGAGCGAGAAGCGCGTCCGGATGCCGTCCATGCGGCTCACGAAGTAGTCGATCATCCCGTTGGTTTCCGGATGAGAGGGATCGAACCGGTTCAGCTCCCCGTCGGCGATGACGTCGAGCCCGGCCAGTTCCTGCGTCTTCAGGACCACCAGAATGGCGTCGCGCAGCGTGGTACGCGAGCTGTCACCGTGGAGCCATTGGGGGATGGGGTAACTTCCTACTACCGTGGTCAGAATGGGCATCTAGAGATTGTAGCGTGCAGGCGGCCCCCGGCCATCGCATAGAATCAAGAGTTGCCACCCGCTCGCGTCACTGTCGTCGTGCCTACACTCGCGTCCGACGCCCGTCTGCTCAACTGCCTGGCCTCCCTGGAGGCGCAGACCGGCCCGGAGGTACAGGTGGTGGTGGTGGACAACAGCGGCTGCGGCGCCATCCACCGGCTAGGCGCGGCGAAGCACGCGTTCCGGCTTATTGAGAACCAGTCGAATCTCGGCTTCGGCGCGGCGGTCAACCAGGGCTTCCGCCGGTTCCCCGCCCCTTACATGGCTGTGCTGAACGACGACGCGGTGGCGCGCCCGGATTGCCTCGCGCGACTGGTTGACGCCCTGGAGTCCGACCCCGCCGCCGGCATGGCCGCCCCGCGCATCACCCTGGCCGGGACGGAGTTGATGGACTCGGCCGGCATGCTGATCGCCCGCGACGGCAGTTCCAAGCAGCGCGGCCACCTGGAGCCCGCCGCGCTCCACGATGAGCCGGGCGAGGTACTGCTCCCCAGCGGCTGCGCCGCCCTGTACCGCCAGGCAATGCTCGAAGAAATCGGCCTCTTCGACGAAGACTTCTTCCTCTACTGCGAGGACACCGACCTCGGCCTGCGCGCCCGCTGGGCCGGCTGGCGCTGCCTGTACGTTCCCGGCGCCCGGGTGGAGCACCACTACTCGCGCTCCGCCGGTCCGGCCTCGGAGCGCAAGGCGTGGTACGTGGAACGCAACAGGCTGAGGCTCGCGGTCCGGTGCCTTCCGCTCTCGTGGCTGCTCGCAAGCCCATTCGCGTCCGCCATGCGGTACCTTTGGCATATTGTGACGATGTTCCGGGGACAAGGAAAAGCCGCGGAGTTCCGCCGCGCCGGCGGCGGCGGGCTCAGGCTGCCGTGGCTGGTCGTGAAGGCCCACCTGTCGCTGCTGGCGGCGCTCCCGAAGCTCCTGCGGCAACGCTCCGCCATCCGGCGCGCGGCCAGACTGAGCAGCGCCGATTTCAGCGCAGTACTGAACAGGCACTCCATCTCGCTGCGGCAGGTGGCCGAGCTGTGATCACCGGCCGCACACTGCTGATCATCCCGGCCTACAACGAGGAGGGCGCCATCGCCAGCGTCGTGCGGGAAGTAAGGGAGACGCTCCCCGATCTGCCCATTCTGGTCATCGACGACTGCTCGACGGACTCCACCATCGACCAGGCCCGCATGGCCGGAGCGCGCATTCTCCAGGTCCCCTTTCATCTCGGTCTCGGCGGCTGCGTGCAGGCCGGTTACCGGCTGGCGCACGAATTCGGCTACGACCAGGTGGTGCGCATCGACGGCGACGGCCAGCACGATCCCCGCGACATCCCGCGTCTGCTCGACACGCTGGCGCGCACGGGCTGCGAAATGGTCATCGGCGTCCGCTCCAAGGAGTCCGGCGGCCTGCAGACCCACCTCATCCGCAGAATCGGAATCCACTTCTTCCGCCTGATTCTCCGCCCCATCCTGGGCCGTTCGCCCAGCGACCCCACGTCCGGTTTCGTCGCCGTCAACCGCCGGGCGCTGGAGGTCTTCGGCCGCAGTTTTCCGCTGGAATACCCGGAGATCGAAACACTGGTGGTGCTGCAGCGCCGCCGGTTCCGCTTCGAAGAGGTCCCCTGCCGCATGCGCCGGCGCATGGCCGGACGCAGCACCATCACCGCACTGAAGTCCGTCTACTACGTCATTCACGTCCTGCTGGGCGTGTTCGTCAACATCCTCCGCTTTGACGGCCGGCCCAGAAAGGGCCCGGCATAGACTTCCATGGAACGGCTCCTCGACGCCCTCGCCATTCTCAGCCTCGCGCTGTTGGTCATCGTCCTGCGTTCGCTGCGGCGCGAGCACATCCGCGTGGAACACTCCGTCAGTTGGCTGGCGGCCTCGGTGGCGCTGCTGGCCCTCTCCCGGAGCCGTGCGCTGCTGGAGAGGTTCTCCGCCTGGCTCGGCCTGCACGACGCCTCGGTGGCGCTCATCGCCATCATCCTGGTCGTCTTCCTCGGGGTCTTTTACCGCTACTCCCGAATCGTCTCCGGGCTGAAGGACATGAACATCACTCTCACCCAGCGCGTGGCGATTCTCGAACACAAACTCCAACGACAGCATGAAGAAGCACAAGACAAGCCCTGATCCGCAGCCTGCTCCGCCCGCCGGCCTGCCCTGGTGGCTCGGGCCGGCGCTGGCGCTCGCGGCGCTCATCGCCTACCTGCCCGCGCTGAATGGCCCGTTCCTGTTCGACGACCTCAGCCTGCCCATGCTGAACAGCGCCAACGCGCTCAAGGTCTCCGGCTATCTCGCCCGCGGCGTGCGCGCTCTCTCCAACCTCAGCCTGCTGGCCGACCGCGCCCTGTGGGACTTGAACCCGTTCCCCTACCACCTGCAAAACCTGCTGCTTCACCTTGCCAGCGCGCTTCTGCTCTTCCTGGTGGTCAGGAGCCTGGCCGGGCGGCTCGGGCGCGGGCGGGCTTCCGCCACAGCCGCCTTCGCCGCCGCAGTCTTCCTGTTGCACCCTCTGCAGACCGAAGCGGTCTCCTATGTCGCCAGCCGCAGTGAGGTGATGCAGGTCTTCTTCGCCCTGCTCGCCTATTGGATCTTTCTCAACGCCGGCACGCAGGCCATCGGCTGGGGACGTGCCGCCGCGATTCTGGCCTCGCTCGGCCTCGGCGTACTCAGCAAGGAGCCCGCCGTCGCCATGGTAGCCGTCTTCCTGCTCACCGACTACCTCTTCAACCCGGGTTGCTCGTTGCGTGGCATCCGCGCCAACTGGCGGCTCTACGCCCCGCTCGCCGCCGCCGCCGCCGCCGGCGGCGCCTTCATCTACCGCATCGCCTCGCGCGAGGGCACGGCCGGCGCCGGCATCGGCATCAGCCCCGCGGATTACCTCTGCACGCAGTTTCAGGTCATCTGGGTCTATCTGCGCCTCTTCGCGCTGCCCTACGGCCAGAACCTGGACCACGCCTTTCCGGTTGTGAAAGCGCCCGGCGACGCGCTCTCCTGGCTCGGTCTGGCCGGCATCGTCCTGCTGCTTGCCGCCGCCTGGGCGGGCCGGAAGAGGTACCCGCTGGCCGCACTGGGCGTCGCCGCGTTCCTGGTCTTGCTGGCCCCCACCTCCTCGGTGATCGCCATCGCCGACACGCTGGTCGAGCGCCGCGTTTACCTGCCCTCGCTGGGCCTCGCGCTCGTCCTGGCCGAAGTAGTCAGCCGGATCAAACCTGTGCGCGGGCAGACCGCCTGGCTGTCGGCGATCGTCCTCGCGCTGGCCGCGCTCACCATGGGCCGCAATAACGTCTACGGCAGCACGACGGCCATGTGGAAGAGCGCCGTCGACGCCAGCCCCGGCAACTACAGGGCGCAGTTCCAGTTGGCCTACGCCTACTACGAACAGGGCCGCTGCACCGAGGCAGCGGATCATTACGGCGTAGCCG
>JACRBC010000112.1 GCA_016213245.1 Candidatus Solibacter usitatus
GAACGGCCGGGACGGCCAGCAGCAGCAGGGCCAGCAGCGAACGCGACTTCATACCTCAATGATACGATGGGGTTTTCCGCGCCAACACCCTATGATTCGTCCCTATCGAGGCATCTACCCGTCCATCGCCCCGTCCGCCTATGTCGACCAGGCCTCCACCGTCATCGGCGACGTCACCCTCGGTGAGCGCTCTTCTGTCTGGCCCTCCGCGGTCCTACGCGGCGATGTCAACAAGATCACTATCGGCGGCGGCACCAACATCCAGGACGGCGCCGTGCTTCACGGTGAACTCGACCTCTACCCGGTCATCCTCGGCAGCCGCGTCACCGTGGGCCACATGGCCTGCCTGCACGGGTGTGTCATCGAGGACGATGTCCTCATCGGCATCGGCGCCATCGTGCTCAACGGCGCCAGGATCGGACGCGGTTCCGTCGTCGCCGCCGGCTCACTGGTTCCAGAAGGCGTGGTCATCCCGCCGGAGTCGATGGTGATGGGTACGCCCGCCAAGGTCCGGCGCCAGGTCACCGAAGAGGAGAAGGCCCGCTTCAAGGAAAACGCCCAGCGCTACATCCGTTACCGACAGGACTACCGCGACGAGGCGGCGCACTAAACGCCATGATCAAAGCCATCCGTGGAACCCGCGACATTCTGCCGCCCTCCTCCGCCGTGTGGAACCTGGTCGAAGCCCGCGCCCGCGAGGTGTTCCACTCCTTCAACTGCCACGAGATCCGCACGCCGATCTTCGAATCGACCGAACTGTTCGCGCGCGGCGTCGGTGAGGAGACAGACATCGTCTCCAAGGAGATGTACACCTGGGACGACCGCGACGGCTCCTCCATCACGCTGCGGCCCGAGAACACCGCCTCGGTGATCCGCGCCTACATCGAGCATCGCCTCGACCAGATCCCCGGCCTCAAGAAGCTCTACTACATCGGCCCGATGTTCCGCCGGGAGCGCCCGCAGAAGGGCCGCTACCGGCAGTTTGCGCAGATCGGCGCCGAGTTCATCGGCTCGGATTCGCCGGTGATCGACGCCGAGGTGATCGACATGTTGCTCGAAGTCCTGACGCGCTGTGGCGTCCAAAACCCTCACCTGATCATCAACTCGGTCGGCTGCAAGGATTGCCGGCCCGCGTTCGTTCAGGCGCTCAAGGACCGGCTCCAGAACGTCAAAGCCGGCATGTGCGCCGACTGCCAGCGCCGCGCGGACTCCAACGCCCTGCGTGTGCTCGACTGCAAGGTTCCCGAGGACCAGAACATCGTCGACTCGCTGCCCTCTATCCTCGACCATCTCTGCCAGCCCTGCGCCGCGCACTTTGAGACTGTCAAGTCCCTGCTCGAGGCGCGCGGCATCGATTACGAGTTGCGCTCGCGGCTGGTGCGCGGGCTCGACTACTACACCCGCACCACGTTTGAGGTCACCCACGGCGCCCTCGGAGCCCAGAACTCCATTCTCGGCGGCGGGCGCTACGACGGCCTCGCCGAGTCGCTCGGCTCGCGGGTCGCGGCGCCCGGCATCGGCTTCTCCATCGGTGAGGACCGGCTGGTGATGGCCATCGAGGAGCACGTTGACCCGGCCAGTCTGTCGCGTCTCGACGTCTTCGTGGTCGCCATGGGCGACGCTGCCCTGCGCCACGCCGCGCTGGTCGCCCGCGACCTCCGCCGCGGTGGCTTTACCGTCGAGCTTTCCGCCGATCACAAGGTGAAGCGCGCCATGGAAGCCGCCAGCAAGGCGCGGGCGCGCTTCGCGCTGATCCTCGGCGACAACGAGCTCACCGCCGGCGTCTATGCCCTGAAGGACATGGCCACCGGCGAACAGCGCAGCCTCACCCGCGAACAGCTCGCGCCCGCCCTGAAGTAGCCGGGCGGCCTACTGGTAGCGGCCCGGCGTGTAGGGCGCCCCGAGCGCGTCGAGCTGCGCCTCCAGTTTCTTCAGGTCGTCAAGCAGCGCCTTGAGCTTGGGCTGCACGGCGGCGAGTTCCTCAGAGGCGATCTGGTAGTTCATCTGCATGGTCCCGGTGGGCGCGCCCGTAAGGTTGCGGACGCCTGAAGACGCCGAGTCGGCGCGAGACTGAATCGACGATGGCGTGCCCGATTCCAGCCCGCGCAGCGTCTCGTCTCCGCGCAGAGCGCGAAGAATGGACGTCAGCCGCTTGTCGAGCACGGAAGCCTCGTCGAGTAGCTTCGTGTCGGCGGAAGAGTCCGGCAGGGCGCGCTTGATGGCCGCCAGGCGGGTGCGCGCATTGTTGGCCGATTCCAGCGAGCCGGTGACCTGCCTCTGGAGCCTGTACACCTTGGAGACAAACTCTGAGAGTGCTTTCCGGTCCTCTGGGCGGACCTGGGCGTCGGCCTCGGCTTCGACCGTGAACGACTGTTCGGCGCCGAGCGGCGTGATGATGCCGTTGACGCGCTTGGCGAGCGACACCTTGTAGACGCCCGGGACGACAAATGCGCCACCGGAAAACAACGCGGCGGGGTACTCTTCCTCGTCGGCGGGATCCGCGCCGCCTCGCGCGCCGCCGCCACCGCCGCCGCCTCCGCCGGCGGCGGCGGCCGCCGGGCCACGCAGATTCCACGTCACGCGGTTGATGCCGCGCTGCGACGGGCCGGAGATGCGCTTCACCACCTTGCCGTCGGGTCCGGTGATAGTGAGCAGCACTTGCGGCGGCTCTTCGTCGGCCTCGGCGGTGAGTTGCGCTGGCGTGGGGTATTCGACCTTGGCGGTGGCATCAGGCCGGCGGGAGGCGCCGGTGCGCTGTTGCCTCTTCGAACGAAGGGCGTCCTTGAGCCAGTAATAGATGGTCGCGCCATATGGGGGGTTGATGGACATCCAGAGCTGTTCGCCTTGCGAGCCGCGCGACTTCCCGGTGTCCTGCACAAAGATCACGGCCTTCTTCACCGGGAAGAATGTGGCGGGCTTCGCGAACAGTTCCTTGCTGAGGGAGCGCAACGCGGAATAATCGTCCAGCACATAGAAGCCGCGCCCAAAGGTGGCCAGCGCCAGGTCGTTCTCGCGTTCCTGGATGGCGAGGTCGCGGACGGCGATCGTCGGCAGGCCGGAGCGCAGGCGAATCCACTTCTGGCCGCCGTCCACGGTGAAGAAGAGGCCGAACTCGGTGCCGCAGAAGAGCAGGTTGGGGC
>JACRBC010000113.1 GCA_016213245.1 Candidatus Solibacter usitatus
GAAGAATCGGTACGTCTCTCTCGGCTTGTGCACGTTGCTCTGGCTCAGCACGCACAGGACGTTGAAGTCCACCTTCTCCTGTTGCATCACTTCAATGCCCTGCATCACCCTCTTCCACGTGCCGTGCCCCGCCTTGTTGAAACGGTAGAGGTCGTTCACCTCTTCCGGCCCGTCGATGGAGATGCCGATCAGAAAGCTGTACTCGCGGAAAAGCTGGCACCAGTCCTGGTCCAGCAGCACGCCATTGGTCTGCAACGCGTTCGACACGCTCTGCCCGTCCCGCCCGTAACGCTTCTGGAACTTCACCAGCTTCTCGAAGAACTGCAAGCCCGCCAGCGTCGGCTCCCCACCCTGGAAGGCGAACGTCGCCGCCGGGTAGGAGTAGAACAGGTAGGTATCCACCAGCCGCTGCAATGTCTCTTCCGTCATCACCCGCGCCGGCAGGTCCTTGTACGGATCGGCATCACGGTCCAGGTAGAAGCAGTACTGGCAGTCCAGGTTGCACACCGCCGACGCCGGCTTGATCAGCAGCGAAGAGATGCGCGGCGCTTGCCCATCCGCCACAATCTGAAAGGGACTCCCAGCCGTCATATGCTTCGGAGTGTAACATCATGACTCCAACCGCCCTCGCCGCCTTAGTTCATCAGCGCCTCCTCGACCATGTCGACACGGACTTCCGCACCGGCCAGCAGCGCTTCTTCCAGCACGAGGTGGATTCCTATCGACCTCGCCTCCCGTCTCACCCTCCGCTACGCCGCCGGGAAGATGTCCCCCGCCCACCGCCGGCAACTCCTGGGCGCGTGAGCCGCGCCTGCGCTCACTGCAGCCTGAAATTCACCTCGATATTCGCCGCCACCGTCACCGGCTCGCCATCCTTCATTGCCGGCTTGAACCTCCACTGGTTGATCGCCTCCACCGCCTTCTCATCCAGCCCCAGCCCCAGGCTGCGTACCACCTGAATGTTCCTCGCTACCCCTTGCGGATCGATGTCCACCCGCAGCATCACTGTGCCGGCCAGTTGCGCTGCGCGCGCCTCCTCGCTGTATTCCGGCTCCAGCTTGAACACCGGTACCGGCGCCATTACCCCTCCGCCGATCGCGTGAACGCCCGGGCGCTTCTCCGTTGGTGTCCGCACGGGCGTGTGCAGCCCCACCCTCGCCTTCAGCATCCGCGACTCCACCATCATCGCGTCCTCCATCCGCCCGCACTGCTTCAGGAAATTCGCGTACATCCTGCCCGCCACCGCCCAATCCTGCGAATTCGCCTCCTGCGCCTTGACCGCCTTCTCGTAGAATCGCTCCGCCGCCTGCTTGTCACCATCCCGCTGCTTGGCTACCGCCATCCACATCAGCGCCAGCCCCGCCTCGTCCGGAGCCACCCGCTGCGCGTGTTGGAAGTGGTCGTAGGCCCCGGCCAGCTCCTTCTTGTTGATCGCCAACACCCCCAAGCCGACATGACCGCGCGCTGCCTCCGGCCGCTCTCCCAGCGTTTGCACGGCCTTCCTGTACAGCGGCTCGGCCGCTGCCAGCCCGCCCCGCCGCTTCTCGAACTCCGCCAGGTTCAACAGGCCTACCCCATACTCCACGCTCTGCTCGCCCGACTTTGCCGCCCGGATCGCCACCGACGACTCCAGCAGCTTCCGCGCCACGTCGTTCTTCATCAGTAGCTCCGCCACCTTTGCAGCGTCCTCCAGCGGCTTGCTGTTCCTTTCCGCCGCCGCTGCCCGAATCGCCGCATCGATGTCCGGCGGCAGCCCCTGCGCCTCCTGCGGGCCCAGCGCGGCCAGCGGAATGGTCAACGCCAGCGCCAGCACCGCCGCCAGCGCCACCTGTACGCGCCCCACCGTCGTCCGGTTTGCGCCTGAATTCAAGATCGACATCAGCCTGCCCTCCAGTTCTGATCTCCTCGCCATCGCCAGCGCCGCCCAGCCTCCTGCCGGTTCGAGCGTGCTCGCCGCCTCCAGCAGGTACGTCGCGTACGACGATGCCCGTGTTCCAGCCCTCAGTACCACATCGTCGGTGGCCTGCTCGCGCTCTTTCAGAAACTCCTTCCATGCCCTCCACGCCAGCGGGTTCCACCAGTACAACCCCAGCGCCATGCGCGCCAGCAGTTGTGTCGCCACGTCCCCGCGCCGTACGTGCGCCAGTTCGTGCAGCAGCACCATGCGCCTCTGCTCCGCGGTCCATGCAACGTGATCGGCCGGCACAAACACGATCGGGCGCAGCAGCCCGATCGTCATCGGCATCGTCCCCGGGGCCAGCTCCAACACCTCCACACCGCTCCTGATCTCCAGCTCCCTCACGGCTGCCTCGTACAGTTCCCCGTCCCCGAACGGCTGTGCCGGCCGCCGCATCCGCCGCACTTTCATGAGCGCCGCCAGCATCTGCCCGTAGAACACCGCGCTTCCCAGCGCCCACGCGAGCAGCAGCGCCAGCCGCCAGTCCAAACTCCGGCTCACTCCGGCTGGGCCCGCACTCCCAGCCGCCGGCGCATCATGCCGCGGCACTGCCCGCGCCTGCCTTTCCGTGACTGTGGTCCGGAAATCGGCGTTCGCCGGCAGCAGCAACTCCGCTCCAGGCACGCCCACCGCCGGCACGCTCAGTGTCAGCAACGGCAAAGCCAGCACCGCCGCCGCCGCCGCCGTCCAAATCAGGTGCCTCGCCGCCGCGGACCTTCTTCTCAACAACTGCGCCCCCATCCAGGCCACGCCCAGCACCAGCGCGCTCTTCAGCGCCACCCCGCTCCACCAGCCAAACCACACAGCGGCGTTCAATTCCGGCATCACGCACCCTCCCGCTTAGCCTTCTCGATCATCTCCGCCATCCTGTCCAGGTCTTCCCGCTTGAACCGCATTGACGACACATCCAGCAGCGCCGCCACAATCTGCTCGGGCGAGCCCCCAAAATAGGTGTCCAGCAGGTGCTTCACCGCCGAACGCTTCGCCTCCTCCCGCCCCACCACCGGCATATAGATGTACTTCAATCCCTCCGCCAGGTGCTTCACATGCCCTTTGTCTTCCAGCACCCGCAATAGCGTTCGCACCGATGAATAGCTCGGTGCGTCCGCCATCGCCGTCTGCACCTCCGCAGCCGAAGCCTTCCCCCGCTGATACAGGATTTCCAGGATCTGGCGCTCCCGCCTGCTCAGCCCGCCCGTCACGCTCATGGCCGACCCTCATGCGTATTTTTTCGCATCCTGCGAAAATATTCGCACGACCCGGCGCGCGTGTCAACCCCAAACATGCAGTCACGCGCAATGAACTAAACCGCTGACGCGGTATTCCCGCCCCGTGCTCGCTGCCTGGTGTGGTTCCAGCGGGACGTCTTTGGGCTCACACTCAAGTCGGTTGTACGCGCAACCGACCTGACTTGCCTGAGGAGCCAAACATGAGCCC
>JACRBC010000114.1 GCA_016213245.1 Candidatus Solibacter usitatus
ACGAGCCGGCCTTTGCGACAGCGGAGCTGCTCTACATCGATCCGGTGGAGTGCATCGACTGCGGGGCGTGCGTTCCGGTGTGCCCGGTATCGGCAATTTTCGCGCAGGACGACCTGCCGGAGAAGTGGTCGAACTTCACCGCGATCAACGCGGCGTACTACGGCCGCTGAGGGTTGCGGGCAAGTCCGGGTAGGGGGCGAGGCGGACGCCCAGCTCCTTTACGGCGGCGGCCACGGCGGGGTCGGTTAGCGCGTTCAATTCGGCCGCGCGGCTCTCCTTGAGGCGGGTGGACGCGGCGCGCAGCTCGCCGGTACAGAAGCCGGGGTGGACCATGAACTCCGTCGTCCCGCCGGGCAAGTTGTGCAGGAGCCGGAGCACATCGGCGGCCTGAAAGCGGCCGGTAATCTGGAAGCCGGCAAACCAATCGGTGGTGTGGCAGCCGTATCGCGCGAGTGTGCGGTGGAAGCGGGCGCGGACTGAGGCGAGCGCGCGGCTGGTGGCGCGCACGCTCCAGGGAACCTGCGCGGGCGAGCCGTGGAGGGGCAGATCGAAGGGGCGCCTGACCCAATGGATGCCGTATTCGGCCGAGAGCCGGGCGACGGCGTCGAGCACGGGGGGGAACAGGTGCGTGTGCTTGTGGGTATCGGCGTGAGTAGGCCGGATACCGGCATCGAGAATGCGTTCGATTTGAGCCTTGAGCTCGTCGTAGACCCGGATGCGGCGCAGGGCGACGGCGCGCAGGAGTGCGGCGACGGTGGCGGGAAGGGGGCGCTCCGGCTGAAGCAGGGAGTAGCCACCGACGAGGACGAAGTGGACGCCGACGTCGAGGGAGGGGGTGGCGCGCGCCAGGGCGACGGCGTCGTCGAAGGCGTGGCCATTGGCCATGAGGGTGGTAGAGGTGAGGATGCCGCGGGTGTGAGCTTCGACTATCCCCGAGTTGACGTCGCGCGTGAAGCCGAAGTCGTCGGCGTTGACCGCAAGCCACTTTTCCGGCATCAGAAGAGCTTGAGCTGGATGGTGAGGAACTTCTTGGGGTTGGCGCGGAAGTCCTTCATCATGGATTTGATCTCGACCGAGGTGGCGGTCAGGCTCTCGTAGAGCGCGGGATTCACCATGAGCTGGCCGATGGTTCCCTGGCCGCCGTTGATGCGGTCGATGGTGGTGTTGACCTTGTCGAGGGTAGCGGTGAGCCGCTGGTGGAGGGTATCGTCCTTGAGGAGTTTGCCGGCGGTGCCCTTGGCGGCGTTGAGGTCAGCGAGCAAGGTCTTCAATTCCGTGGAGGCCTTGCGCAGCTCGTCGTAGAGTGTGGGGTCTTTCAGCAGCTTTCCAGCGGTGCCCTGGCCCCGTTCGAGCCCGGCGGCGACGGCATCGACGCGCTGCATGGTCCTGCGGAGATCTGTGTAGAGCCCCTCGTCGTAGAGCAGGTGGCCGATGGTGCCTTTGCCCTCGCTGACGGCGGCGGTCACCTTGTGCACATCGTCGAGCACGGTGTTGACTTTGCCGTAGAGGGCCTCGTCGTAGAGGAGCTTGCCGATGCTGCCGCGGCCCGACTCCACCTGGCCGACGACCTTATCGATGCGGGCGAGGATGGACTGCAGGGACTCCAGCAGCGGCATGGCGGACTGGACGACTTCAAGGAAGTCCTTTTCGTCCTTGGCGAGCAACTCGCCGCCGTCCTGGATCGGCTTGGCGCCGGCGCCGCGCTTGATGTTGAGGAACTTGGAGCCGAGGACGTTTTCGGCGCTGAAGCCGATCATGGAATCGGCGGGAATCATCGCCAGGTGCTTCTTGTCGACCAGGAGAGTCATGCGGACGGCGCGGTTGTTGCGCTTGTCGCCGCTGAGCTCGATGCGCTTGAGCTTGCCGATGAGGATGCCGTTGAGGCGGACGGCCGAGCCCTCGGTCATGGCGGCGGAGTCCTGCATGTAGGTATAGAGGGTGGCCTTATCCTCGAAGGGATTGTCGGCGCCGGTCATGAGAAAGATGAGCACGGCCAGCAGGGCGAGGGCGATGACGGACATGACGCCGACCTTGAGCTGCGACCAGGCGACTTTCTTCGATGACGGCATGGCTAATACTCCTTAGCTTCCCATGAACTCAGCGGCTGGCAAACCTGGCAACGAGCGGATCGGCGCACGAGTCGAACTCGACGGGGCTGCCGATGAAGGCGATGCGGCCCTGGTCGAGGACCATATAGCGGGTGAATGACGGACTGCCGTTGGTACCGGCCGGGCGGAGCGCGGCGGAGGCTTCGTCGTAGCGGTAGCGCTCCAGGATCTCGCCGTCCTGGTGACGGTGGGTGACGATCATGGTGGAGGCGCGGCGAACGTCGCGGCCCTTGAGGATGAGAGCCATGATGGTGTTGGCGGTAATGGGGTCGAGCCCCGCGGTGGGTGAATCGTAGAGCATCAGTTCAGGCTCGGTGACGATGGCGCGGGCGATGCCGACACGGCGGCGCATACCGCCGGAGAGTTCGCTGGGGAGCTTGTCCAAGGTGTGCCCGAGTTCGACGAATTCGAGTGACCGGCGGACGCGCAAGTCGACTTCGGCCTGAGGCGCGGCCAGGCGGGGCTGGTTGAGCAGCGGGTAGGCGACGTTGTCCTCGATGCTGAGGGAGTCGAAGAGGCCGCCCTCCTGGAAGAGGACGCCGATGTGGCTGCGCACGTCGAACCAGTCGCGTTCGTGGAGCGCGGTGACGTCGCGGCCGAAGACGCGGACAGTCCCGCGCGAAGGGCGCAGCAGCCCGAGGGCGATCTTGAGCAGGACGGTCTTGCCGCTGCCGGCGGCGCCGTGGACGATGAGGGTCTCGCCGCGGTGCAGCGAGAAGGTGACGTTCCGCAGGACGGGCTCGTCCTCGAAGCCGAAGGTGACGTCGTCGAAAGAGAGGATGGAGGGATGAGGCTCGCCGCTCATGGGTGGCTCACATGGAGACGAAGACGCGGCCGATGACGAAGGTGAGCACGACGACCCAGACGGAGGCGACGACGACAGCCTGCGTGGTGGCGCGGCCGACGCCCTGCGTGCCGCCGGAGGCGCGCATCCCGTAGAAGCACCCGACCAGCGAGAGGACGATTGCGAAGACGAAGGGCTTGAGCAGTCCCTGGGCGATGTCGTTGTACTCCAGCGCACGCCAGGCGGTGTTCCAGTATTGGGAGCCGGTGGTGAGGCCGAGCATTTTGCAGGCGACCATCCAGCCGCCGACCAGGCCGAGGAAATCGGCGAGCACGGTGAGCAGGGGCAGGACGAAGGCGGTGGCGATGAGGCGCGGCTTGACCAGTTTCATGACCGGGTCGGTGCCGAGGGCGCGCATGGCGTCGATCTGCTCGGTGACCTTCATGGAACCGAGTTCGCTGGCCATGCCGGAGGAGTTGCGTCCGGCGACCATGAGGGCGGTGAGCACGGGTCCCATTTCGCGGACGAGTGTGATGGCGACGATCTGGCCCACCTGGCTGGTGGCGCCATAGGTTTGCAGCGCGCGGGACATCTGCAGGGCCATCACGGCGCCGCTGAAAAAGCCGGTGAGGATGACGACGGGCAGGCTGCCGACGCCGATCAGGTCCATCTGGACGAAAACGTCGTCCCAATAGTAAGGTTTGCGGACGACGCCGGACACGGCACGCGCCGACAGGCCGATGAACTCCTGAAAGGTGAGGACAGGGGCCTTGAGCAAGTCCAGCAATGCGGCGTAATCCCCTTGCGTTCTGATGCTACCATACGGGCGCGGGGAGGTCTGTTTCTGCAACAATTGAAACAGGTTGCGATGCAGGGACTGACTGCGATTCCGGGTGTGAAGGTAGGCCACGCGTCCGACTTCGAGGCGCTGACCGGTTGCACGGTGGTGCTGTGCGAGAAGGGCGCGGTGGCGGGCGTCGACATCCGCGGCGGGGCCACCGGCACCGAAGAGATGGACGTGATGAGCCCGTTTCACATCACGACGCACGTCCACGCCGTGGTGTTCGCCGGCGGCAGCGCGTTCGGACTGGAGGCCGCCAGCGGCGTCAGGCGGTATCTGGAGCGCAAGGGCGTGGGCTTTGCGACCAGCGACGCGGTGGTCCCGATAGTTCCCTGCGCCATCCTCTACGACCTGGGCATTGGAAAGGCGAGCGCGCGTCCGACGCGCGAGATGGGGGAAACGGCTGCGGTGGCGGCGCATGGCGGAGCTGTGGAAGAGGGCGCGGTGGGCGCGGGCACGGGCGCGACGGTGGGCAAGGCGCTGGGGATGAAGAACGCCATGAAGGGCGGCGTGGGGACGTATACGGTGGAGTTGCCGAACGGCGTGCGGGTGAGCGCGCTGGTGGTGGTGAACGCCGCCGGCGACGTGATTGATCCGTCGACGGGCAGGATCGTGGCGGGAGCGCGGAAGACGCCGCAGTCGCGCGAGTTCGCCAACTCAGCGGAGCTGATGAAGCGGCGCGGAGCGACGGGGGGACTGAAGCGGGAGAATACGACGCTGGCCGTGGTGGCGACCAATGCGCGGCTGGACAAGGTGCAGGCGACCAAGGTCGCGCAGATGTCGCACCACGGGTTGGTGCGCGCCATCTCTCCGGTGCACACGTCGATGGACGGCGACCTGGCAATTGCGCTGTCGTGCGGGGAGTTGCCCGCGCCGGTGGACGCGCTGGGGGTGGCGGCGGGGGAAGCGGTGGCGGCGGCGATTGTCCGGGCGGTGAAAGCGGCGCGGGGCATGGGTGGCGTGCCGGGACTTGCGGGGTAATTCATGCTTCGATTGCTGACGCTGATTCTGGCCGCGGTGTTGACGCTGGCCGCGGCCGAGCCGCCCATCTACTACCTGCTGTGGTTTGACACGGAGGACTTCATCGAGCCGGCGAGCGACGACGCGGCGCTGCGGTTGGCCGCCGGGCTGACGAGCCGCGGCGTGCGGGCGACGTTCAAGATCGTGGGCGAGAAGGCGCGCGTGCTGGAGCAGCGCGGGCGCAGCGACGTGCTGCGGGCGCTGGCGGCGCACGACATCGGGTATCACTCGGAGTATCACAGCATTCATCCCACGCCGGCCGAGTACCTGAACGGCATGGGCCTGCTGGACGGCGCGGCGGAGTTCGCGCGGCGCGAAGGGCGGGGATTCGGCGACGTGCAGCGGCTGTTCGGCGTGACGCCGAGCTGCTACGGCCAGCCGGGGAACTCGTGGGGCCCGCAGGCCAACGTGGCGCTGCGGCGGTGGGGCGTTCGGGTGTACATGGACGACGGCGGGCAGGTGGGTTTCGATCAGCAGCCGTTCTGGTACGGCGGGCTACTGTACGTCTTTAACCTTGGGCCGCACGCGATGCGGGCGAGCCTGAACGACGCGGCGGACTTGCCGGTGGCCCAGCATAAGTTCGACGCGGCGGCGGCCAGTTTGCGGCAGCGCGGCGGCGGCGTGATTCAAACCTACTACCATCCCACCGAGTGGGCGGCGACGGAGTTCTGGGACGGCGTCAATTTCCGCCACGGGGCGAATCCGGAACGCCAGGACTGGAAGCGCCCGCGTCTGCGTACGCCGGAATCCACGGAGCAGGCCTACCGGCTGTTTTTCGCGTTCGTCGATCACGTGCGGGCCACGCCGGGGGTGAAGATTGTGACGGCGCGGGAGATCCCGCAGTACTTCGAGCCGCGGGACAGGGCGGCGCCGGTGGCAGTGGCGCGGCGGCTGGCGACAAGCATCGACGCGCATGAGGGGTACTCGCCGGCCGACCTGGTGTCGAGCCTGCTGGCGCTTTCGCCGCGGCATGTGGACGGCCCGCTGCGGCGCGCGACGAGCGACGTCGTGGAGAAGGAGATCGCCCGCGCCGCCTTCGACCATGCGAAGCGGGACGCCGCGGAGTTCATCGCCAGGGAGCAGCGTCTGCCGGACGCGGTTCATCTGGGCGCGCGGCGGCTGAGCCTGGCGGATTTCGCGGCCACGCTGGCGGGCGACGAGGGAGGCTCCACGGTGGCGGTGCGTCAGGGCGTACTGGAGATTGAGAAGCGGATCGGATCGAACGCGGCGAAGCAGTACGACTGGGTGATTCACCCGCAGGGTTTCGCGCCGGAGGCATTGCTGGAACTGGCGCGTTTGCAGGCCTGGACGCTGAAGCCGGCGCGGCTGCGGTGATCACGGAAGGCGCGCCAGCGGACGGCGTTCAGTTGTTCCCGCGGGCGTCTTACTCCACCTTCAATCGCACCCGGCGCTGGAAGTAGTTCCCAGCCATGCCCTGTCTGGCGTCGCCCTTCACCGAGTCGCCCCGGGTGAGCATGACCTGGAGTTCGATCTCGGCATCGGCGGCGTCATCTCCGGCCCGGACCGTCATGGGAAGCGCGGTCAGGGCCGCGCGTGAGTAGGCCTCCACCGAGTCGCCCACAACGCGGCAGGCCATCGGCAGGTTGACCATCCAGCCAGGCGCGAATTTATTGAGAGCGCCGGGATCGGAGATTCGCTTGGGGTCCACGTACAGCCAGGCGTTGCGGTATGGCGCCGGCGCCGCGGCGCCGGCTTTCCAGCCGATGACGGTGATGACGGTCTTCAGCTCGCCGCGCCTGGCCGGGATCAGGAACGTCCCATCATCCTGTCTCAAGGATCTCCCGGAGGTCTTGTCCAGGATGTCGACAATCAGAGCCGCGGGGTCCTTCCACGGTCCTTCGCTGGAGTGACAACTCAGGCAGTTCCGGGCAGGGCCCAGGATGCCGACCGCGGGCGGGTAGGCGGAAGCTGAACGGGCGCCCATCGCGGCCAGGCACGCGAGGATGCCGAGGCCAGCGGCTCCGTGCAAGCGGGTTCGAACGACACGCATGATGTTCTTCCTTTCAGCGGACCCTTCTCGAGAATGTGAAGCAGTGCCGGCGGGAATCCGCACATGGGCTGCGTTACCGACCCCTCCCGGTGCGCTCTGGCGTCACTGTAGCAAGGTCGAGCTGTTCCCGTCCGGTCTGCACCACATGCTGGCGGATCGGCCGGAGACGGGCTTTTTCTTGGACGCGCCTGCAACGCGCGCTTTATTCGTAGGGCCAGGCCGGCTTGGTAAAGAGCCCGCCGTCGACCCAGACGGTCTGGCCGGTGATGAACTCGGCCTGTCTGGAGGCGAGGAAGGCGACCATGGCGGCGACGTCGGCGGGCAGGCCGACGCGGCCCATGGGGGTGAGTTTGGCCCAGGTGCCGGCGTAGTCGCCCGCTTCGTTCTTGGTGCGTTCGATCTCGATGGCGCCGGGGGCGACGCAGTTGACGCGGATGCCGTACCTGCCGAGTTCGACGGCGGCAACCTTGGTGAACTGCTCGATACCGCCCTTGCTGGCGGTGTAGTCGACCAGGTTGGGGAAGGCCCACTTGTTACAGCCGGAACCGATGTTGACGATGGCGCCGCCGCCGGAGTCCTTCATGGCCAGCGCGGCGCGCTGGGTGCAGAGAAAGCAGCCGGTGAGGTTGACGGCGATGACGCGCTCCCAATCCTCCAGCGTCAGATCGAGCAGCGGTTTCCAGGTTTGGACGCCGGCGTTGTTGACGACGACGTCGAGGCGAGTGAACTCGGCCAGCGCGCGGTCGAACATGGAATCGGTTTGAGCCTTGACGCCGACGTTGGCCTGGACGCTGAAGGCGCGGCGGCCCATGGCGGCGATCTCATCGACGGTGGCCTGGGCGCCGGCGGCGTCGGTGTTGTAGTTGACGGCGACGCCGCAGCCCTGCCGGGCGAGCTCGAGGGCGATGCCTTTGCCGACTCCCTTGCTTGCGCCGGTAACGAGCGCATACATGCCTGCCAGTGACATCTGCATCTCCCCGATTTTACTCCGCCGCCGGGCGGTCCACAGATTTCAGTTGCTCCCACCGCAGTTTTTCTTCACACTTGAAAGTTCGGGAGGGCCGCAAAGAGTTGAACCTGCGAGTGCCAGATTCGCCACCAGTGTGGGAACCGTCGGACCGTTGGACGGTGGTCAACGCGAAAGAGCTGTACGACATCGAGCGCTGGGGCAAAGGCTACTTCTCGGTGAGCGAGGAGGGGAATATCCTGGTTCACCCTTCGCGCGATCCGGCGAGATTCGTCGATCTCAAGAAGTTGATCGACACGCTGATCCTGCGCGGCATCGATCCGCCGATCCTGCTGCGGTTTCCGGAGATTCTGGGCAACCAGCTTGGCGAGCTGAGGGCGGTGTTCCAGTCGGCGATTGCGGAGCACAACTACCAGGGCGGTTACCGTTGCGTCTACCCGATCAAGGTGAACCAGCAGCGGCAGGTGGTAGAGGAGATCTACAAGTACGGCCGCCAGTATGGCTACGGGCTGGAGGCCGGGTCCAAGCCGGAGTTGCTGGCGGTGGCGGCCATCGCCGACAACCAGACGCCGATCATCTGCAATGGCTTCAAGGACGACGAATACATCGAGATGTGCATGCAGGCGCGGAAGATCGGCCGCGACATCACGCCAGTGATCGAGAAGTACACGGAACTGGATCTCATCCTGAAGCATGCGGCCTCGGTGGGCGTGCGGCCGTCGATCGGCATCCGGGTGAAGCTGGCCAGCCGCGGGACGGGGCGGTGGAAATCGTCCGGAGGCTACCGTTCGAAGTTCGGCTTGACGGTCACCGAAGCCGTGCGCGCGCTGGAGACGCTGAAAGCCGCAGGGATGGAGGATTGCCTGCAGTTGCTGCACTTCCATCTCGGCTCGCAGATCACCAATATCCGGCACATCAAGGCGGCGGTGATCGAGGCCGCGCGGGTCTACGTCGACCTGAAGAAGCAAGGGGCGGGCTTGCAGTTCCTGGACGTCGGCGGCGGGCTGGGGATCGACTACGACGGCTCGCAGACGGATTTCGAGTCGAGCGTCAACTACTCGTTGCAGGAGTACGCCAGCGACATCGTCTATCACATCCAGAACGTCTGTGACGAGGGAGAAGTGGCGCACCCGACCATCGTCAGCGAGAGCGGCCGCGCCATCGCCGCCTACCACAGCGTGCTGGTGTTCAACGTACTGGGCGTGAGCGGATTCGGCGAGGAAGAGGTGCCGGGCGAGTTGCCGGAAGATGCCGAGCAGCCGCTGATCGACCTGATGGAGACATTCAAGGGCATGAGCCTGAAGAATCTCCTGGAGAGTTTCCACGACGCGCAGCAGGCACTGGACTCGGCGCTGAATCTTTTTTCGCTGGGCTACCTGCCGCTGAAGCAGCGCTGCCTGGCGGAGAATTTCTACTGGCTGATCTGCCGGCGCATTCTGAATACGGCCAAGCAGTTGGACGTGTTTCCAGAGGAGTTGGAGGGCCTGGACGCGATGCTCTCCGATACCTACTTCTGCAATTTTTCGCTCTTCCAGAGCATGCCGGACAGTTGGGCCATCAAGCAGTTGTTCCCGATCACGCCGATCCACCGGCTGGAGCAGCCGCCGACGCGCAGCGCCGTGCTGGGCGACATCTCCTGCGACAGCGACGGCAAGGTGGACCAGTTCATCGACCGGCGCGACGTGAAGAAGACGCTGCCGCTGCATACGTTCAACGGCGAGCCGTACTATCTGGGGGCGTTCCTGGTGGGCGCCTATCAGGAGATTCTGGGCGACATGCACAACCTGCTGGGCGACACCCACGCCGTGCACGTGCGGGTGAACGAGGACAACAAGCCGATTCTGGAGGCGGTGATCCGGGGCAACACGGTGAAGGAGGTGCTGGACTACGTGCAGTTCAGCGCGAGCCAGCTCCGCGAGCAGTTCCGCCAGGACGTGGAGACGGCGGTGATGGATGGACGCATCGGTTACGAGGAGTCCGGCCGGCTGCTGAAGTTCTACGAGGAGGGGCTGTACGGCTACACCTACCTCGAGGACACCCATTCATCGTCATCGGGGTCATCGGGGTCATCGGGGACAGCCTGACCCGTCCCTGTTGCGATTGGGGAGATTTTTTCCTGGCGTGGGGCACTGACCTGGTGAAAGGAATCCATCGGATGCCTCGAAAAGCCAGAGTCGTCGTGCCGGGTATTGCGCACCATGTGACTCAACGTGGGACGGATCGCCAGATCGTTTTCTACTGCGGAAAAGACAGGAGGGTATACCTCCGCCTGCTGAAGGAACACTGTGGCAAAGCGAGTGTGCGAATCCTCGCTTACTGCTTGATGCCAAACCACATCCATCTGGTTGTGGTGCCGGAAGATGAGGATTCTCTTGCGGTAGCCCTGAGGAGGGTTCACGGGAGGTACGCGCAGTACTTGAACGCGCGCAGGGTGCGCACAGGGCACCTCTGGCAGAATCGCTTCTACTCGTGTGCGCTCGATGAGGGCCACCTATGGGCTGCGGTTGGCTATGTCGAGCGCAATCCGGTGCGCGCCGGGTTGGTGGAGAGCCCGGGTGAATACCGCTGGTCTAGCGCTGCCGCGCACCTGACTGGACGAGATGCTCAATCGCTGCTGGACATGGCATTCTGGGCGGCGGCTGGCGGCGCATCGAGTTGGGCGGCCCTGCTGGCGGGGCGGGATGAGGAGCAACAGGTGAAGCTGTTGATGCGCGCCACATATGCCGGCAACCCGTTGGGAACGAAAGAGTTTCTGGATCGAATCGGCGTAATCAGAAGGCAGCGGGTGGACGTTCGCAAGGGTGTGGGTAGCGAGTTCGGCCGGTACACGGTATCGACGGCGGCCGCTCCAACCGGAACGGGCTAGTTCGGCCGCCGCCTCCCGGGTTTTGGGAGAAAGTGCAGTAGGGACGGGTCAGGCTGTCCCGCATGACATAGTGAATTGACGTTTCATCCGGGAAAGGTTCCAATTTCTTTCATGCATCGCAATCAGCGGCTGGCCGTTGTCCTGATCGACACCCGCAACCCCTTGAACATCGGCGCCGCGGCCCGGGCAATGAGCAACTTCGGCTTTTTCGACCTGCGGCTGGTCCATCCCTATGATGTCGCGTTCCGCGAGGCCGTAAGCGCCGTGGGCGCCTCCGCATTGATGAAGAATGCCCGCGTCTATGGCAATGTGGCCGAAGCGGTGGCCGATTGTTCCCTGGTGGTGGGCGCCACCGGACTGGGCCACCGGCAGCTCCAGCATCCCCTCCACCGTCTGGAGAAGGCGGGGCGGCTATTGCGCCGGCACACCGAATCGGCTCATGCCGCATTGCTGTTCGGTAGCGAAAAGTTTGGCCTGTCCAACAGTGACGTGAGCCATTGTCACTGGCTGCTGCACATTCCGACGCGGCCGGAGCACGAGTCGATGAATCTCGCCCAGGCGGTCGCGGTTTGCCTGTATGAGCTGATCCGCCAGCCGTCGGCGGCGCGCCGCATACCGGAACCAGCCGGGCTGGCGCCCGCCGAAGAGGTGGAACGGCTCACACTCGTTCTCCAGGAGGTGCTCCAGGAATCGGGCTACACCGACTACACAGCCGCCAAGTCCGGCCAGGAGAAGACCCACCGCCTGGTCCGCCGGCTCGCGCTGCGGGCCAAAGACGCGCCCGTTCTCACCGGAATGCTCCGGCAGATCATGTGGAAGCTGAAGAATCCGTGAACCGGATGGTATTCTGGCAGTTGCGATGACTAAGGTCGAAGTTCGCTACGAGTTCACGTCGCCGTTTCAGGACTCCTGGACGCCGGCGCTCGAATCGCTCAGCAGCGTGTACGGGTTGCAGCAGGTCCGGCTGGGCGGCAAGCTCGATTCGCTCACCATCTGCTTCGACGCCTCGCGGCTTCGCTTGGCCGATGTGGACGGCCACCTGAGGCGCGCCGGTCTGCCGGTTCGCCGAGTGGAAGCCGCCGCCTAGTTGGGCATCAGCTTCTGGCCGGCCTTTTGCATGCCCTCGCCGGTCTTCTCCAAACCTTTGCCGATACCCTTGCCCACGGATTTCACGCCGCTGGTGATGCCGCGGCCGGTCGCTTTGGCGGCGTCCGTCGTGGCGTCTGCCGTGGCCGTCGCCGCTCTCTTGGCGCCGGAGGCAGTGGCCTTGGCCGCGTTGGAGGTGGCGTCGGCTGTGGCCGTCGCCGCTTTCTTGGCGCCGGAGGCCGTGGCCTTGGCAGCGTTTTCGGTGGCTGTGGCGCCCTTCACCAGCGGGCCGCCTTCTTTTTTCTCCTGGCCGCCGGCCGGCAGGGTCAAGATGGCCAGGGCCAAAACATATACACCCCGAAATGTCATAACCTTATGATGTGGAAAACAGGCTGCGGATGCAAGTGTTAGATTTTCCGCCGGTTTGACAGGGGCCTCCCTCGCTTCCTATACTTGAAGTTCAGCCTGTAGAGGCTAGGGATCTCTTTGTGCCTGTGCACTGGAGGCTTTCCCGCCGGAGAATCCTAAGGACGCAGCATGCCGAAGAGAACATTTCAGCCGAACAACCTTAAGCGTGCGAAGACGCACGGCTTTCGCGCGCGCATGAAGACCAAGAACGGCCGGGCCGTTCTTGCCCGCCGGCGCGCGAGGGGCCGTCACAAGCTGACCGTCAGTGACGAACGAGCTGTCCGTTACGCCAACCAGTAATCCGGCCAGGGCCGGCCGCGGGCAACTCTCCCTCCCGAAGTCCCGGCGGCTGCTCAAGCCGGCTGAATTCCGACAAGTGTACGACCAGGGATTCAAGGTGCCTTGTACCTGCTTTGTAGCCTTCTGCTGGAAGGCGCCCCTGCCGGCGGGAGATGCTCCAGCCGGCCCGAAAGTCGGCTTCACCACTCCGCGCGCGCTCGGCAAGGCGACCGTGCGCAACCGCATGAGGCGCCGGCTGCGGGAGACCGTGCGGCGCAACCTGGGGAAACTGGACGCGCGGTGGAGCATCGTCTGGAACCTGCGCCGCGCCAGCCTGGCCGCACCACAAGTCCAACTCGACAGTGAAGTGCAGAGGGTGTTTGAGCGATGCAGCGGCTGATTCTCGCCCTCCTTGCCGGCTACCAGCGGGTCATCTCCCCGCTGCTGCCTTCCGCCTGCAGGTTTCATCCCACATGCAGCCAATACATGGTGCAGGCCGTGGAACGGCACGGAGCCGCGCGCGGCCTCTGGATGGGAGTGCGCCGGCTGGCCCGCTGCCACCCGCTGAACCCGGGCGGCCTCGACCCCGTAGCTTAGAAAGAGACATACATGGCGGACGACCTCAACAGCAAGATCAAAGACATACTCAGCGGCAAGAAGCAGCTCTCCATGGAGATGCGCCTTCTGCTGGCCTTCGCGCTGATGGGGCTGGTGCTGTTCGGGACTCAGTTCCTGATGCCGAAGCCGCCGCAGAAGCCGGTCGAGCAGAAGGCGCAGGTTGCCGCTCCCAAGACCGAGCCGGCCGTTGCGCAGCCTGAAGCCCCCAAGCCCGTGGCCCCCGCCAAGGGCGCGGCCCCTGCCAAGGGCGCGGCGGCCAAGGCGGCGGGGAAGCAGGCCGCCGTGCCAGCGCTGGTGGCGGCGGAGAAGGAAGAGACGCACGTGGTGGACACCGACGTCTACCGCATCGTGTTTTCCAACCGCGGCGCGGCGATCCGGAGCTGGATCCTGAAGAAGTACAAGGACGGGCACGGCAAGCCGGTGGAGTTGGTGGACGATCGGGCCGGGCTGGCCTTTTCCTATTTTTCGCCCGCCCCGGCGGCGGAGTTCAACAAGGCGCTCTTCGTGGTGAAGCAGGACGGTCCGTTCACCGTTGACTTTGTCTACAGTGACGGGGAGTCGTCGGCCCGGAAGACGTTCCGGTTTGAGAAGGCGGCCTATCGGGGCAGTTTCAGTTCCGAGCTCAGCGTGGGCGGCAAGCCGCAGGCGCACAAACTCTCCTGGCGTGGCGGTTTCGGCGACAGGACGGTGCACAACGCGCTGGACGTACAGCACAGCGTCTACTTTGACGGCGCCAAGGCGAAGCTGGTCACCACGTCGGCCAAGGACGCTTCCAAGGGGCCCATCTCAGCCACGCCGGACTTCCACTTTGCGGGGATGGAAGACACCTATTT
The DNA here is from genome assembly GCA_016213245.1 of Candidatus Solibacter usitatus. Taxonomy (GTDB): domain Bacteria; phylum Acidobacteriota; class Terriglobia; order Bryobacterales; family Bryobacteraceae; genus Paludibaculum; species Paludibaculum usitatum_A. Next base: position 13,822 of record JACRBC010000114.1, read on the forward strand.
CGCGGGAGTGATCCTGCCGGAGGCGGGGACAGGTGTTGAGTTCATTACGGTCCACGATTCATTCGCCGCCGCCCAGGGGGAGGAGACCAAGGAGCATGTCGGAGTGGCCTTCGGCGGCAAGGACGCGTTCCAATCCGTACTCTTCGTCGGTCCCAAGGACACCGACATCCTGCGCGACACCAACCGCAAGCTGGAGTCGATGATCGACTGGGGCTGGTTCTGGTTCATCGCCAAGCCGCTGTTCCTCTCGCTGCACTGGATCAACGACAGGCTGACCGGCAGTTGGGGCTGGGCCATCGTGCTGGCCACGGTGATCATCAACCTGCTGATGCTGCCGCTGCGCTTCTCCCAACTCCGCAGTTCGCAGAAGATGGCCGCGATCCAGCCCGAGTTGCAGGTGATTCAGGCCAAGTACAAGAACATTCCGATGAAGGATCCTCGCAAGCAGAAGCAGAACGAGGAGATGATGGCGCTGTACCAGAAGCACGGCATCAACCCGATGGGCGGCTGCGTGCCGCTGATCCTGCAGATGCCCTTCTTCATCGCGTTTTTCAAAGTGCTGTCGGTGGCCATCGAACTGCGCGGCGCCCAGTGGCTGTGGGTGGCGGACCTGTCCCAGCCGGAGACCACGCTGATTCGTTTTCTGCCGGTCGGGATGCTGGTGACGCAGGTGCTGATGCAGAAGATGACGCCGGCGGCGAGCCCGGATCCCTCCCAGCAACGTCTGATGATGATCATGATGCCTATCATGCTGACAGTGATGTTCTACGGCGCGTCCAGCGGCCTGGTGTTATACTGGCTCACTGGTAACGTGGTCGGCATCGTGCAGCAATACTTCTTCAACCAGGCTGCAACGAAGCGCGCGCCCGTCCAGGCTGCGACTTCGAAAAAGAAATAGAAGGCGGAAGCGGTTCAGCCCATGAGCAACCGGAATTACACAGTCGAAACGGTGGGCGACGATGTCGCCGATTTCCTTGACGCGGTGCTTGACGCCGCTGACTTTGACGTCGAGTACGAGGTGCTCGACGGCGAGGAGGCGGGGCCGTATTTCGAAAAGCCCTCGCTGGTGGTCAAGTTCAGCGGCCCCGACCTCGAGTACCTGATGAACAACAAGGGCGAGGCTCTGCTCTCGCTCGAGCAGTTGACGCAGGAAGTGCTGGACATGGCTCCCGACGAGCATGCCCTGCTGTGCTTCGACGCCAACGACTACCGCCTGCTGCGCCAGGAAGAGCTCCGCATCGGCGCACTCACGGTGGCCGAGCGCGTGCGCGAATCCAAGACCCCCTACCGGTTCAGCCCGATGAGCAGCCGCGAGCGCCGGCTGATTCACCTCGCCATGCGGGACCAGGCCGACCTGCGCAGCGAGAGCGCCGGCGTGGGCCCCCATCGCCACGTCGTGATCTACCCGGCCGGCATGGCTTCACTGCCGGATCCCCCGGCTCCGGCATATGCCCCGCGCCGTCCCGGCGGCCCCGGCGGCGACAGAGACCGTGACCGCGGCGGACGCGGCGGCGATCGCGGCAGAGGCGGCGACCGTGGACGCGGGGGTGACCGTGGCAGAGGCGGCGACCGGCGAGGCGGCGGCGGCGGGCGGGATCGCGGCCGGCGCTAGATTACCCCAGTGTCCACCAGGGACACCATCGTAGCCATCTCCACACCTCCCGGCACAGGCGGTATCGGGATTGTGCGCCTTTCGGGCGGCAAGTCACGCGAAGTAAGCGCTTCGATGCTGCGTTTCCGCGACGCACATCAGTGGCAGCCCTGGCGGGCGTCTCTGGCGGAACTTCTCGACGATGGCGGGAGCCCGCTCGACCAGGTGGTGGTCACCTTCTTCGCCGCCCCTCACTCCTACACCGCCGAAGACGTTGTGGAGATCGCCTGCCACGGCTCGCCGGTGGTCCTGCGCCACTGCGTCGCGAGGGCACTGGACAACGGGGCGCGATTGGCCGAACCGGGCGAGTTCACCCTCCGCGCCTACGTCAACGGCCGGATCGACCTGCCACAGGCCGAGGCTGTCGCCGACCTGATCAGCGCGACCACCCTGCACCAGGCCCGTGTAGCCGCCCGGCAGATGGCGGGGGGCGTTTCCCAGGCCATCGCTCCCCTCAAGGCCCAATTGGTCGAATGGATCGCCCTGCTGGAGGCGGGGATCGATTTCGCCGAGGACGATGTCAGCATTGCTACAAATGACGAAATACAAGGCCGCCTCCGGCCGATCCTGGCCGGACTGGCAAGACTGATCGATAGCTTTCGCTTTGGAAGGCTGGTCCACGAGGGGCTGACGCTGGCCATCGTGGGCCGGCCGAATGTGGGCAAGAGCAGTCTTTTCAATGCCCTGCTGCGCCAGGAGAGGGCCATTGTCACCGACATCCCGGGCACCACACGCGACACGGTGTCGGAGAGCTTCTCGCTGGAGGGGATTCCCGTGCGGCTGGTGGATACGGCAGGCATCCGGGACAGTGGCGATGTGGTTGAAAAATTGGGGATTGAACGCAGTATCCAGGCGATGGCCGATTCTGATATTACAATAGTAGTTATAGATCTGGCTCAACCCGTCCAGGCGGACGATCTGGACCTGGTGGAGCGTGCCCGCGGGCAGGGCTTGCACCTTGTGGTGGGCAACAAGTCGGATCTGGGGAGGCAGGCCGCGCCCGAGGTCGAGACGCTTGATGTCTGCGCGCTGAGCGGCGAGGGCCTCCAGGCACTGCGGAGAAAGTTGGTGGGGCTGATTGCACCGGACGGTTTTGCCTCTCCCGAGGCGGGGCTGATCACGAGCCTGCGTCATGAACTACTGTTGAAGGAGAGCCGGGATGCTCTGGAGCGGGCGAGGGATGCGGTCGGATTCGGGTTGCCGCACGAGATGCTGTTGTTGGACGGGTATGCGGCGTTGCGGGCGCTGGATGCGTTAACCGGGGCGACGACGGCGGACGACATTCTGAACCGGATCTTCTCGACGTTCTGTATTGGGAAATAAAGGTTGCAGGGATGGGGGACACACTGAAGTGTGTCCCCAACCTGCTGGAGTTAGGGTTCGGGTAGGATGAGCTTGCGGACGGCGTCGAGGACGCCGTTGACGAAGGGGACCGATTCCAGGTTGGAGTAGCGCCGGGCGAGTTCGAGGGCCTCGTCGATGACGATTGCGGGGGCAGTGCCCAGGTATTTCATCTCGTAAATCGCCATTCGTAGTATATTGCGATCGACGATCGGCATACGCTCAAGACGCCAGTGTTCGGCGCGGACGGTGATGTAGCCGTCGAGCTCGGAGACAGCGGCGGCGGTACCCCGGACGAGGGACTCCATGAAGTCGTCAGAGCCCATGGGGGTGCCTGGGTCATCGCCACGTTCTTCTTCGGTTTCAGCGGAATAGAGGGACTCGCAGTAGGAGGAGAAGGCGTCGTCGAGGCTCAACTTGCGTGAATCCCACAAGAATAGGACTTGGATGGCTCGTTGGCGCGATTTACGTCTGGCGGGCATGGAAGAGGGCCGCTCAGCCGCCGGCTCGGAGGCCGCGCAGGAGGTTTGCCATCTCGATGGCGCCCATGGCGGACTCGAAGCCCTTGTTGCCGCCCTTGGCGCCGGCACGGTCGATGGCCTGTTCGAGGGTATTGGTGGTGAGGACGCCGAAGGAGATGGGGACGCCGGTCTGGAGGGAGACATGGGCGAGACCCTTGGCGGCCTCGCCGGCGACGTAGTCGAAGTGGGGGGTATCGCCGCGGATCACCGCGCCGAGACAGACGATGGCGTCGTGGCGTTTCTGGCGGGCGAGCTCGGCGGCGGCGACGGGCATCTCCCAGGAACCGGGGACTTTGACGACATCGATATCCGCATCGGCGGCGCCGGCGCGGTGGAGGGCGTCGAGGGCTCCGGCCAGGAGCCGTTCGGTGATGAAGCTGTTGAACCGGCTGACGATGAGAGCGAAGCGGAGGCCCTTCGCCTCGAGGTTTCCCTCAAAGAGCTTGTGCGACATATGGGATAATCAGAAGTCTCCCCCAATAATACAGCATGGATCCAGCCTTCATCCGCAACTTCTCGATCATCGCGCACATCGACCATGGGAAGTCGACGCTGGCGGACAGGCTGCTGGAGTATACGGGTGCGCTGTCGCAGAGGGAGATGATGGAGCAGGTCCTGGACTCGATGGACCTGGAGCGGGAGCGGGGGATCACGATCAAGGCGCACGCGGTGCGGCTGACGTACCACGCCGACGACGGCAACCTGTACCAGTTGAACCTGATCGACACGCCGGGGCACGTGGACTTCTCGTATGAAGTATCGCGGAGCCTGCAGGCGTGCGAGGGGGCGCTGCTGGTGGTGGACGCCAGCCAGGGGGTGGAGGCGCAGACGCTGGCCAACACGTACCTGGCGATTCACCACAACCTGGAGCTGATTCCGGTGATCAACAAGATCGACCTGCCGTCGGCGGAGCCGGAGCGGATCCTGGAGCAGGTGGAGCAGTTGATCGGGCTGGACACGACGCACGCGGTGCTGGCGAGCGCCAAGACGGGGGTGGGGATCCACGAGATCTGCGAGGCGGTGGTGAAGCACGTGCCGGCGCCGAAGGGGGATCCGGCGGCGCCGCTGCGAGCGCTGATCTTCGACTCGTGGTTCGATCCCTACCGCGGGGTGATCATCCTGGCGCGGATCACGGAGGGGACGATCCGCAAGGGGCAGAAGATCCGGCTGTGGACGACGGAGACGACCTACGAGGTAGACGGGCTGGGCTACCAGTCGCCGAAGCCGGTGCCGTGCGAGGAGCTGAGCGCGGGCGAGGTGGGGTTCCTGTTCGCCAACATCAAGACGGTCTCCGACGCCAAGATCGGGGACACGATCTACGACGCTGCCAACCCGATTGAAGAGCCGCTGCCGGGCTTTGAGGAACTGAAGCCGATGGTCTTTGCCGGGCTGTATCCGGTGGAGAGCCACGAGCACGGGCTGCTGCGGGACGCGCTGGAAAAGTTGCGGCTGAACGACTCGGCGTTCAATTTCGAGCCGGAGAACTCGGTGGCGCTGGGCTTCGGGTTCCGGTGCGGGTTCCTGGGGCTGCTGCACCTGGAGATCGTGCAGGAGCGGCTGGAGCGGGAGTTCGAGATCAACCTGATCACGACGGCGCCGGGGGTGCGGTACGTGGTGACACTGGGCAACGGCGACGTGGTGTACGTGGAGAATCCGACCAAGTGGCCGAACCCGAGCGAGATCGTGAAGATCGAGGAGCCGATCATCGAGGCGACGGTGCTCACGCGCGAGGAGTACCTGGGTGAGATCCTGAAGCTGTTGGAGGAGAAGCGGGGGGAGCAGCGGAAGTTCGAGTACATCGGCGGCGGGCGGGTGATGCTGGTGTACGATCTGCCGTTGAACGAGGTGGTGCTGGATTTCTACGACCGGTTGAAGTCGGCGTCGCGGGGCTACGCTTCGCTGGACTATCATCTGGCGGGGCACAGGGTGTCGCCGATGGTGAAGATGGACGTGCTGGTGGCCGGCGAGCCGGTGGACGCGCTGACGATTATCGTACACAAGGATCTGGCCTACGAGCGGGGCAAGGGGCTGATCGAGAGACTGCGGAAGCTGATCCCGCGGCAGCAGTTCGAGGTGGCGCTACAGGCGGCGATCGGGTCGAAGATCATTTCGCGGGAGTCGATTTCGGCGCTGAGGAAGAACGTGATCGCCAAGTGTTACGGGGGTGACATCTCGCGCAAACGGAAGCTGCTGGAAAAGCAGAAGGAAGGCAAGCGGCGGATGAAGCGGGTGGGACGGGTGGACATACCGCAAGAGGCGTTCCTGGCGGTGCTGAAGGTGAGCCAGGGGGGGCAGGAGGGCTGAGGGCGGGCGCGCCCCTACCGCGGCGGCTCGCCGAAGCCGGAAAGGCTGGAGGAGGGCGGCTGGGGGGCGTAGTAGCCGGCGCGGGCGCGGATTTCGGCTTTGGGGTGGCGGCGGCGGGCATCAGGGGTGAGGTCGAGTTGGAGGCGGAGGAATGTGCCAGGCGGGGCGGGGGAAGGGCGGATGGCAAGGCTGTAGCGGAGGCGCAGGCGTTCGAGCATCAGTTGGAAGGGCGCGGAGGCCTTGCCGGCGCGGAGAACCTCGCCGCCGGAGAGAGATGCGAGCGAGAAGACGTCGGCGGGGGTGAAGTCGGGGTTGGCGCCGGGGGAGGAAGCCGACGGCGGCTTGGCGGCGGGGGAGACGATGGCGTTCAGCACGGCGCCGGCGCCGGCCAGGGCGCGGAGCACCTTGTCATCGGGCGTCTGGTAGTGCATGCCGCCGTTGTCGGTGAGGATGACGATGGCGCGGCGGCCGGCGAAGGGCGGGGCGGATTCGAGGTAGGCGGCGACATCGAGGAGAGCCTCGTTGATGGAAGTCCCGGCGCCGAGCGAGCGTTCGAGCGGCGCCTCCTTGAGGGCGCGGACGGCGAGGTCGCGCTCGGGGGTGAGTTCGAGGGTGATGCGGGCATGGCGGGCGAAGAGGGCGACGGCGACCTGGTCTCCGGGCTGGAGTGAGGCCAGGGCGGAGCGGGCCGAGGCGGCCATGTCGCGCAGAATGGGCCCCATGCTGCCGGAGACGTCGAGCAGGAGCACGGCCTGGATGGGCTCCGATTCCCGGCCGAAGTAAACGATAGGGCGGGGCACGCCCTCCTCGCGAAGGACGAAGTCCTCGACGCGCAGGCCGCCCAGCGGGCGGCCGGCCTCGATGACCTGGGCGTCGATGGGGACGAGAGTGGATTCAGTGCGGAAAGTCGGGAGCTGGGCGGTTTGCGCCGTGAGGGCCGGAGTGGCGACCATGAAGACGATGAAGAGGACGGCGAGCGGGCGCATGAAGAACATTATCGTGGGTACGGCGGGACATATCGACCACGGGAAGACGACGCTGGTGCGGGCGCTCACCGGGATCGACACCGACAGGCTGGAGGAGGAGAAGCGGCGGGGCATCTCGATCGACCTGGGATTCGCGCATCTGGAACAGGCGGGAGTACGGTTTGGATTTGTTGACGTGCCGGGGCACGAGCGGTTTGTGAAGAACATGCTGGCCGGCGTGGGCGGGATCGACGCGGTGATGCTGGTGATCGGGGCAGATGAATCGATCAAGCCGCAGACGAGGGAGCATTTCGACATCTGCCGGCTGCTGGGCATCCGCCACGGGCTGATCGCGCTGACCAAGGCGGACCTGGTGGATGCCGATCTGCTGGAACTGGCCAAGCTGGAAGCGGCGGAGTTCGTGGCGGGCTCCTTCCTGGAGGGCGCGCCGGTGGTGGCGGTGAGCGCGGTGACGGGCGCGGGGCTGGCGGAGCTGCGGGAGGCGCTGGTGGCGGTGGCCGGGAGAGTGGAGGCGCGGAGCGTCGAGGGGCCGTTCCGGCTGCCGGTGGATCGATCGTTCACGCTGCGGGGCTTCGGGACGGTGGTGACGGGGACGCTGGTGGCGGGCAGCCTGCGGGTGGAGGACGAGGTCGAGGTGCATCCCGGGGGCAGGCGGCTGCGGGTGCGCGGGGTGGAGGTCCACGGCGGAGCGGTGGAGTCGGCCGGAGCGGGCCAGCGGACGGCGGTGAACCTGGCAGGGGTGGAGGCGGGGGAGATGCGGCGCGGGATGGTGCTGACGCCGCCGGGGATCTTCCACGCGACACAAGCGGTGGATTGCGCCTTCGACCTGCTGGCCGGAGCGATGCCGCTGAAGCACCGCGCGCCGGTGCACCTGCACGCGGGCACGGCGGAGGTGGAGGCTGAAGTCCGGCTGCTGCGGGGCGCCGGGGAGATGGCGCCGGGGACGCGGGGCTACGTGCGGCTGCTGCTGAAGGAGCCGCTGCTGCTGCTCCCTGGCGACCGGTTCATCGCGCGGATGTTCTCGCCGGTGGTGACGATTGGGGGCGGGGTGGTGGTGGACAACGCGCCGCCGCCGCGGATGCGGAAGGCCGAGGTGCTGGCGCGGCTGCCGGAGCTGGAAGGGGCGGGCCTGAGACGGAGACTGGCGCTGTTTGCGGCCGAGGGCGAGACGGGCGCGCGGGTGGAGGAGCTGGCGGCGCGGTGCGGGGTAGCGCCGGCCGAGGTGCTGGCCGCCTCGGAGGCGGCGGGTCTGGTGCTGGTGCGGGATCCGGAACCGCGGCTTGTGCCGCGGACGGCGATCAAGACGGCGGCGGCGAAGCTGCGGGAGTCGCTGACGGCGTTCCACCGGGCCAACCCGCTGGTTCCGGGGATGGCCAGGGCGTCGGCGCCGGTGGAGGCGTTTCTCCTGGATGCCGTGCTGGCGGCGGCCGGGGACGCAGTGGCCGAGGGAGAGCTGTTGCGGCTGAGGTCGCACCGGCTGGAGTTGCAGGAGCAGGAAACGCAGGCGGCGGAGAAGATGGAGGGGCTGTTCCGCGAGGGCGGACTGGCGGTGCCGGCGGTAGGAGAGGTGCTGGCGAACTCGGGGCTGGACGCGGGACGGACGAGGAACCTGTTGCAGATGCTGTTGCGGGAGGGGCGGCTGGTGCGGGTGTCGGCGGAGCTGATCTACCACCGGGAGGCGGTGGAGAAGCTGAAGGCCGTCCTGGCGGGGAAGAAGGGGGAGCGGTTCGGGGTGGCGGAGTTCAAGGAGTGGACGGGGGTGTCGCGGAAGTACGCGATTCCGCTGCTGGAGTGGCTGGACCGGGAGCGGGTGACGCGGCGGGAGGGCGCCGGGCGGCTGGTGCTGTAGGGGGGCGTCGGCGCCGTGTGGCGCCCTACGCGTGGGTGATCAGCTTCAAGCCGGGGACGCCCAGATAGTCGTTCCGGTTGTGGGTCACCAGCGGCGCGCGATAGAGAAGCGCCGTGGCGGCGATCCAAGCATCGGCGCATTCAATGCGGCGGCCGGCGGCTTGGGCGGTGGCCATCGCCTCGGCCCATTTGCGGCAGAGGTCCGGGCTGGAGGGCACGACTGTAAACCGGTTCAGATACAGGCGCAGCCAGTGCAGGCGATGTTGGCCCCAGCGATACTGAATTGCCCACCGCTCCACCTCAGCCACGGTCATGAACGAAATCAGAGCAACGCGCCCGGTGAGTTCCGGATCGTATCGGAGGCCAATTGGGTGATTCTTGAAAAGGAAGGAAACGACGTCGGTGTCAACGACGATTTGCGTCATGCGGCGGGGTCAGTCCGCTTGTGGCCGCGCCACTCATGGAGGGTTTCCAGAAAGCCTTCGATGGACTCCTCTTCAGGCCAGAAGTCGCCGTGCAACTGGGACACGTCGGTGATCGGCCCGGTGCCCTGCTCGGCCATCAGTTGCTCGACGGACGGGTGGCCGGAAGCGGCGTATTGAGCGGGCGCCGGACGATCGTCTGGCGCGGAGTCCCGATGCTGGCGATTCAGGTCTGCCACGGCTTCACCTTGTCGCTTTGAGTATAGCAATGGAATTGTGGAAGAAAGGCAATTTGAACAGGGCGCGGGTGACGCGGCGGGAGGGGGACAGGCGGCTGGTTCTCTAAGACCGTGCGATTCCCGGCCGATGAGCCAACGGGAGGCTCATCTCTTGCGACGCGCACTGATTGCACTCATGATGGCCGGACTGGCGGTGGGCCGGGCGGACGCTCAGACGCTGAAGGCGACGCCGGTTTCGTTGAGTTTTCAATACACGCTGGGGGCGGCGACGCTGCCGGCCGCGCAGACGCTGGCTGTGGCGCCGACCAGTGGAGCGTCGTTATTCTTCACTGTGCTGGTGACCGGCGGGGCGTGGGTGACGGTGACCCCGGACAACGGGAGGACGAACGCGACGTTGAAGGTGCAGGTGAACCCGACGAGCCTGCCGGTGGGGACGTACGCGGCGACGGTGGTGCTGACTCCGACGGGGGGGACGGCGCTGAACGTGCCGGTGACGTTATCGGTAAAGGCGCCGCCGGCGACGTTGATGGCGACGCCGAGTCCGGTGACGGTCTCCTACACCCGCGGGGATGTGGTTCCGGACCCGATCGCGCTGAGCCTGACCGGCGGCGGGGCGCTGTTGTCGTACACGCTGACGATATCGGGGGCGACATGGCTGACGGCGACGCCGAAGAGCGGGATTATCTTCCCGGCGTTCAGCTCGCAGGTGGCGCTGATGGTGGATCCGGCGGGGCTGGCGCCTGGGACGTACAAGGGGACGGTGAAGATCGACTCGCCGTCGGCGGCCAACAAGACGCAATCGGTGGACGTGAACCTGACGGTGAATCCGGGACCGCCGGTGCTGACGGCGGTCTTTCCGACGGGGGCGACGGTGGGATCAGCGGCGGTGACGGTCACGTTGACAGGCAGCAATTTCTATCCCGGCTCGACGGTGACGGCGGGGAGTACGACGCTGGTGGCAAACCTATTGGGACCGAGCGCGTTGCAGGCGGCGATTCCCGCGTCGCTGATGGCGACGGCCGGGACAGTGCTGTTGAAGGTGACCAATCCGAACCCGGGCGGGGGCGTATCGGCGACACAGAGTTTCACGGTGTACCCGCCGGGGCCGCGGATCACGAGCGTGACCAACGGGGCGAGTTTCCAAAACGGCTCGGTGGCGCCGGGAGAGTTCGTAAGCATCTTCGGAACGGGATTGGGGCCGGATACGATTGTGCCGTTCCAGCCGCCGGCGGGCGGCGCGCCGATCGCCTCGACGCTGGCCGGAGTGCAGGTGATGTTCGGTGCGACGCCCGCGCCGCTGATTTTCGTGTCGTCGACACAGATCGCCGCCATGGTGCCGTATGGGGTGACGGGAGCGTTTGTGGCGGTGACGGTGCAGTACAACGCGGCGACGTCGCTGGCCTACCCGGCAGTGGTGGCCGCGGCGGCGCCGGGGCTGTTTGCGCTGGGGTCGTCGGGGGCGGGGGCGGCGGCGGCGTTCAATGTGAACGAGACGACGGGGGAGTTGACGTTGAACAGCGAGGCGAACCAGGCGTTGAAGGGCAGCACGATCTGGCTGTTCGGGACGGGCGTGGGGGTGACGGCGCCGGCGGGGAGCGACGGGGCGATTCTCTCGGCGGAGACGCCGTACACTTCACCTGCGGGGGTACTGAACATCGGGGGGACGGACGTGACGATGGACTATTTCGGGCACGCTCCGGGGTATGTGTCCGGGCTGGTGCTGATCAAGACGAAGGTCCCGTCGACGATTGCGGCAGGCCGCGCGGTGCCGGTGACATTGACGGTGAGCGGCGTGGCCAGCCAGACGGGGGTCACGATTGCGGTGAAGTGAGGCGGGCGAGGATGTCGAGCGCGGCCTGTTTGGCGCCGGCGCCGGTTTCACCGGCGGGACCGGCGCAGGAGGGGCAGCCGTCCTCACAGTCGCAGCGCTGGATGAGGTCGTGCGCGCCGGCCAGCAGTTGAGCAGTCATGCGGAACAGCGGGGCGCTCTGGCCGATGCCGCCGGGGAAGTTGTCGTAGAGGTGGAGGTTGGGCTCGAAGCCGGGCGGCTGTGAAGCAGTTTGTTCAGTGAGTGCCACGCCGAGGTCGCGCGGGTCGCACATGAGCAGGAGTGCGGCGACGGTGCGCAGCGCGTTGCCGAGACCGGAGAGGGCGTTGAGCCGTTGGGTGGGGGTGAGGTGGGGGAAGAGGTCGAGGAAAGGGGCGGGGAAGTGGAGCCAGAAGGAGGTGGAGTGCATCTCCTGTTCGGGCAGGGAGAGGTTGCCGGCGCCGACGTTTTCGTTGGTATAGAACTTGATCTTCTTGAAGCCGACGATCTGGCGATTGATGCGGACTTCGCCGTGGGCGGCGCGGGCATCTGAAACGGGCAGGGACTCGAACTCCTCGAGCACCTTGACCTGGGTGTAGTCGATGGCATCGGTATAGTAATCGCACTCGACCTGGCGGACGTAGGCTTTGCGGCCGGTGTAGTCCATGCGCTCGACCTGGAATTGCCGCGCCTCGTGGAGGTAGATGGCCTTCTCGTGGAGTTCGGTGAGGGCGGCGGGGAAGGCGACTTCGGCGATGACGCGTTCCTGGTTGGTGATGTCGACGACGACGAAGTTGTCGCTGGTGACCGAGCGCAGGCTGATGGCGTCGGCGGGGTAGGAGTCCGAGGTCCAGTGCCAGGCGCCGGCGCTGTGGTGGACGACGCCGAGCTCGTCGAGGAAGCGGCAGAGCTCGGCGGTCGAGTGGGGGCCGAACTTCTCGCCGTCCTGAACAGGGAGCTCAAAGGCGGCGCACTTCAGGTGGTTGACCAGGATTTCGAGGTTGTCGGGGTTAATGTGGGCGTGTTCGGGGGAGGAGTCGAAAAAGTATTCAGGGTGTTCGACGATGTACTGATCCAGCGGGGCGCTGGAGGCGATCAGGAGGGCCAGCGAGGTGCCGAGGCGGCGGCCGGCGCGGCCGGCGCGCTGCCAGGAAGAGGCGATAGTGCCCGGATAGCCGGCCATGACGACGACGTCGAGCGAGCCGATGTCGATGCCGAGTTCCAGCGCGTTGGTGGCGACGACGGCGCGGACGTCGCCGTCGCGGAGGCCGCGCTCAATCTCCCGGCGCTCGCGCGGCAGATAGCCGCCGCGGTAGCCGCGGATGGCGCCGGGCGAGGCGGGGGGCTTGCCGCAGGCGTCCTTCAGGTAGGTGAGCAGGACCTCGGTGGCCAGGCGGTTGTTGGCGAAGACGAGGGTCTGCTGGCCGCGGTTGATGAGCTCGGAGGCGATGCGGCGGGTTTCGTTGAGGTAGCCGCGGCGGATGCCGAGCTGGCGGTTGACGACCGGCGGGTTGTAGCAGACGAAGTACTTTTCGCCGGCGGGAGCGCCGTTCTGATCGATCAGGTCGAACGGCCGGCCGGTGAGGGCCTGGGCGAGCTCGGCGGGGTTGGCGATGGTGGCTGAGCAGCAGATGAACTGGGGGTTGGCGCCGTAGAAGTCGCATACGCGGCGGAGGCGGCGGAGGACATTGGCGAGGTGGCTGCCGTAGACGCCGCGGTAGTAGTGGAGCTCGTCGATGACGATGTAGCGGAGGTTCTCGAAGAGCTTGGTCCACTTGGTGTGGTGGGGGAGGATGCCGGCGTGGAGCATGTCGGGGTTGGTGAGGACGACATTGGCTCTTTCGCGGATCTGCTTGCGGGCGTCCTGGGGAGTGTCACCGTCGTATGTGAAGGCGCGAATGGACGAGCCCATGGCCTCGACAATGGAGTGGAACTCGTGGAGCTGGTCTTCGGCAAGGGCCTTGGTGGGGAAGAGAAACATGGCCCGGGCTTCGGGGTCGGCGGCGAGGCGGTGGAGGACGGGAAGGTTGTAGCAGAGCGTCTTGCCGCTGGCCGTGGGGGTGACGACGACGGCGTTGCGGCCCTCCTGGAGCGAGCGGAAGCAGGCGGCCTGGTGGGTGTAGAGCTGGCGGATGCCTTTTTCCTCGAGGACCTTGCGGAGGGCGGTGGGGAGGCCCTCCGGCATATCTTCGAACTCGCCCGGGCGGGCGGGCTGATGGCGGATGGCGCGGATGGGCGAGTTGGGCTCCTCCATCCAGGCGCGGAGGCGGGCGATGGCGGAATCGAGGCCGGCGCGGCGGGAGAGGCCGAGGGCGTCAGACTCGCGCGGATCGGGGAGGTCGAGGGAGAGGTTCACGGCGTAATTTCGCCTTTTGTTTGCTAGCGTACACAAAGCAGCGGCGAAGCGCAAGTGGAGAGGAGTCGCGGCGGCTAGCGGCCCGCGGCCGATGAACGGACGAACTCGTAGCGCTCAAGCGTGGCGGCGAAGGCGTTCTGGCCGTGATTGCGGCGAACGACCTTGCCCATGCAGCGCAGGCGGATTTCGCCGATGGTTTTTCCGGTGGGCAGGCTGATGAGGTACTCGATGGGCTGACCGATCTCCAGGGGTTCGGCGGGCTCGCTGATGAGGACTCCGCCGGAGCTCACGTTCAGTGTCTCGCCCTTGGACGAGAGCAGGCGGGAGCCGGCCCGGGTGAGCTCGACGGGGAGCCGCAATTCGAATCTTCTGGATCTTCTTTGTTCAGCCACGGTAATTCTATCTAAGCGCTTTCATGTAGATTGGTCAAGGGCAGATGTCCCAGGCGCTGGGGAATTCGGCCTAGTACTGAGGGGACCTTCGTGCCAATTGACGGGGTGTGTGGAGCCCGCTCTGACGGTCGCGGCGCTGTCAAGCGCGGGGGTGAGACTTGTCGTAAACGCGCATCAAGTCGTAAAGGGAGAGCTGGGTGTACTTCTGGGTGGTGGACAGGGAGGCATGGCCGAGTAACTCCTGGATGGCGCGGAGATCGGCGCCGGCGGAGAGGAGGTGGGTGGCGTAGGCGTGGCGGAGGGAGTGGGGGTGAAGGGCTGGGTCGCCGGCCAGCGCGATGGCGTAGGTCTTGAGGATGCCGCGGGCGCCGCGGTCGGAGAGGCGGGCGCCGGCGTGGTTCAGCAATAGCGCGGGCTCGGCGGGTTGGGGGGGGCGGCAGTCGATGTAGGACTTGAGCGCGGCGAGGGCTTTGCCGGGGATGGGGACCTGGCGCTCTTTGCGGCGCTTGCCGCGGGCCAGCAGCCAGCCTTCGACGAGGTCGAGATCATCGAGGTTGAGGCCGGTGAGCTCGCTGATGCGCAGGCCGCAGCCGTAGAGGAGCTCGAAGATCGCCAGGTCGCGCTGGGGGTGGGGACGTTCGAGTTTGCCGGCGGCGATGGAGTCAATCAGAGAGTTGGTCTGCTGCTCGGTGGGAACGGCGGGCAACTGCCTGGGCATCTTGGGCGTGGTGAGGAGCTTGGCCCGATTGATGGTGACGGCGCCCTGGCGGAGGCAGTAGTCGAAGAGGGCGCGGACGGCGGCGAGCTTACGGCGAATTGTCGGGCGGGAGAGGTTCTGGGTGTGGAGGTGGGCGAGCCATTCGCGAAGCAGGAGCTGGTCGAAGTCCTGGAGTGGCGGGGGAGTGAGCCCTGGGCGGGAGAAGTAGTCGAGGAACTGGTGGAGATCGGTCTGGTAGCCGCGGAGGGTATGGACGGAGGCGCTTTCACGGCGGAGCGAGTCGAGATACCCGGCGATCCAGTGTTGAAGGTCAGACATGGGCATCCATGGTTTCGATGGCCTCGATGGCCAGGCGGCAGACCTCGGCGTGGCGGGCCTTCTTGTCGCGCTTGAAGCGGATGCGGGCCTCCTCATCGAGAGGAGGAAGGAGGTCGAAGGCGATGTTGGCGGGCTGGTAGTGCCTGGGGTCGGCGTGGGCGATGTAGTGGGTGAGGGAGCCCAGCGCGGTGGCGCGGGGGAGGGGTTGGGGCTGGATGCCGCGGGCGAGCGCGGCGGCGTGGCGGCCGGCCAGCAGGCCGGTGGCGATGGACTCGACATAGCCTTCGACGCCGGAGATCTGGCCGGCGAAGAGGATGCGGGGCTGGGACTTGAGCTGCAGGGTATCGTTGAGCAGTTCGGGGCCGTTGACGTAGGTATTGCGGTGGATCTGACCGTAGCGGAGGAACTCGGCGTGTTCCAGGCCGGGGATCATGCGGAAGACGCGTTTCTGCTCGGGGAAGGTCATGTAGTTCTGGAAACCGACCAGGTTGTAGCTGCCGGCGCGCTGATCCTCCTGGCGAAGCTGGACGACGGCGTAGGGCCAGCGGCCGGTGCGGGGGTCGTCGAGGCCGACGGGCTTCATGGGGCCGAAGCGCAGGGTGTGGTGGCCGCGGCGGGCGATCTCCTCGACGGGCAGGCAGCTTTCGAAGAAGGGGACCTTTCCCTGGTGGATGGCGCGGTCTTCGTCGATGTGGGCGGCGGCGCTTTGGGCGTTGAGGATGGCGTCGACGAGGGCGTCGTACTGCTCGCGGGTGAAGGGGCAGTTGAGGTAATCGTCGCCTCCGTCGAGCGACTTGCCGTAGCGCGAGGCGGCGAAGACCTGCGCGCGATCGATGGAGCCGGCCTCGACGATGGGACTGATGGAATCGTAGAAGTAGAGGTTGCCGCTGCCTGTGAGCCCGGCGATGGAGGCGGCCAGGGCGCCGGAGGTGAGCGGGCCGGTGGCCACGACGGTGATGCCATCTTCAGGTATGGCGGTGACCTCTTCGCGAACCACGGTGATCAGGGGCTCGGACTCGATGGCGGAGGTGACTGCAAGGGAGAAGAGGTCGCGGTCGACGGTGAGGGCGTGGCCGCCGGGGACGCGCGAAGCCGCGGCGGCCTGCATGGCGAGAGAGCCGAGGCGGCGGAGCTCGTGCTTGAGAAGCCAGGAGGCGGTGTTTTCAGAGTCCGACTTCAGCGAGTTGGAACAGACCAGCTCGGCAAAGCCGGCGGTGGTGTGGGCGGGCGTGGTGCGCGCGGGGCGCATTTCGTATAGCGTGCAGGGGAGTCCGGCGCGGGCGATCTGCCAGGCGGCCTCGCTGCCGGCGAGTCCGGCGCCGAGGACGCGGATGATAAGCTGTTGGGTCAAACTCTTTCCATTGTAGGGCCGTGCCATTGTTAGGTCTGAGCTATGAGACACCTGATTGCATTCTTCCTGCTGATCGCGCCGGCGCTGGCGCAGGAGCCGATTCGCTACACGCTGCGATTTCCGCAGCCGCACACGCACTACGTCGAGGTGACGGCGTCGGTGCCGGCGGGTAAGCCGGCGATCGAGCTGTTCATGGCGGTGTGGACGCCGGGGTCGTACCTGGTGCGGGAATACGCGCGCAACGTGGAGGGCTTCAAGGCGGTGGCGCCGGGCGGAAACGAACTCGCATGGCGAAAGACGCGGAAGAACCGCTGGCAGGTGGACGCCGCCGGCGCGGCGCGGGTGGAGGTGGGTTACAGAGTGTATGCGCACGAGATGAGCGTGCAGGGCAACTGGGTGGATGCCGGGTTCGCGATGCTGAACGGGGCGCCGAACTTCATGACGCTGGTGGGCGGGGAGAGGCGGCCGTACGAGGTCCGGGTGGAATTGCCGGCGGCGTGGCGCACGTCGATATCGGGAATGAAGAACGGGAGCGCGGCGAACACGTGGCTGGCGGCGGATTTTGACGAGCTGCTCGATTGCCCCATCTATGCCGGCAGCGCGCCGATTCACGAGTTCGAGGTGGAGGGCAAAAAGCACTACCTGGTGAACGAGGGCGAGGGGCCGATGTGGGACGGTCCGGCGTCGGCGCGGGACGTGGCCAAGATCGTGGCGGAGTACAGCCGGCAATGGGGCGGGCTGCCGTATGAGAAATACGTCTTCTTCAACATGATCGTGGAGAGCGGCGGCGGGCTGGAGCACAAGAACTCGACCTGGCTGGGGGCGAGCCGCTGGGCCTACGGGAACACGCAGGAGGCGCCGGAGAATCCGGCGGCGGTGGGGGAGCGGAGCGGGCGGAGGCCGTCGCGGCTGGGGTGGCTGGGCCTGGTGAGCCACGAGTACTTCCACCTGTGGAACGTGAAGCGGCTGCGGCCGGTGGAGCTGGGGCCGTTCGACTACGAGAACGAAGTGTACACGCGCAGCCTGTGGCTGGCCGAGGGGGTGACGTCGTACTACGGGCCGCTGGCGCTGCGGAGGGCGGGGCTATCGACGCGGGAGCAGTTCCTGCGGTCGATGGGGCAGACGATCGGGCAGTTGCAGAAGACGCCGGGGCGGCTGGTGACGCCGGTGGAGTCGGCCAGTTTCAACGCCTGGATCCAGCTCTACAGGCCGAACGAGAACTCGCCGAACACGGCCATCAGCTACTACACGAAGGGAGATGTGGTGGGCTTCCTGCTGGACGCGAAGATCCGGAAGGCGACGGGTGGGGCCAAGTCGCTGGACGACGCCATGAAGCTGGCGTATGCGAGGTACGGCGGGGCGCGCGGGTACACGCCCGAGCAGTTCCGGGCGGTGTGCAACGAGGTGGCGAGGGCGGATTTCGGCGCGTGGTTCAAGAACGCGCTGGAGACCACCGAGGAACTGGACTACAAGGAGGTGCTGGAGTGGTACGGCTTGCGGTTCCGGCCGGAGCCGGCCAGGGGCGGCGGCGCGCCGCGGATCCTGACGGGGATCAGCGCCAACACGGCGAGCGGGAGGATCGTGGTGAGCGGGCTGCGGCGGGGGACGGCGGGCTACGATGCCGGCCTGAACGTGGACGACGAAATCCTGGCCGTAAGCGGCTACCGGGTGCGAGCCGAGCAGTGGCCTTCGCGTCTCGAAAACTACAAACCCGGCGAGACCGTCGACTTGCTCATCTCACGCCGCGACAAGCTGATGACTCTGAAGATGCCAGTGGTGGGAGACAAGCCCCAGGCGTGGGGCCTGGAGGTTCGGCCCGACGCGACGGAGGAGCAGAAGGGGCGATTGAAGGGGTGGCTGCGGGAGTAGGACTGGGTCGACACTGCTGAAGCAAAGACATCTACTCATGAGCGACTTCAAGCGCAAGACCAGCGAGCTCCTGGAGCAGATGCGCGGCAGCGGCCATCCGCCCATCCTGACGGTGAATGGCAGAGCCGAACTTGTTGTCCAGGATGCGGCTTCCTATCAGAAGCTACTGGATCGCGTGGACAAGATGGAACCACTCGAGGGGATCAAGCGAGGCCGGGCGGACGTCGAAGCCGGGCGGGTGACTCCTTTGAGGGAGTTCGAGCGAGGGTTCCGAAAAGAACGTGGCATACCAAGTCGTCCTCGCTGACTGGGCGAAGGCGGACGCCAACCAGATCTACGATTGGGTGGTGGAGCGAGCGCCGCTGCGGGGCGCGTAGGGGCTCGACAAGCTTATGGACCGCCTCTCCTCATAAGGCGTGGACGTGGGTCAGAGCGGCGGTGAGGCCAGCCAGGCTTGGAAGGCGCGGGTGGCGGGCCAACCCTCGGGGCGCTCGATGACGGTGACGGGCGGGGCGGGATATTCGGCGCGAATGATGGAGGGGGGGACGCGGGCGCCGGTGGGGGTGCGCGGGTCGGCGAGCCAGAGCGGGCGGGGGGCGATGAGGCGGACGAGGTCGGGGAGATCGAAATCGACGAGGACGCCAGGTACGATGAGGGCGGTGGTGTCTTCGTGGAGGGGGGCCTGGGTGATGGCGAACCAGCTCGTGACGGAGCCCTCGGCGAGAACCTTGGCGACTCCGGGCTGGAGGGCGGCGGTGAGCAGAGCGGTGACGCCGGCGTTGCCTTTGCCCCAGACGGCGATGCGGGCGGGGTGGACCTGGGGGTCGGCGGCGAGCTCGTAGAGGGCGGCGGTCATCTCGGCGACCTGGATGCCCAGGAGCGAGCGGCCGTGGAGCCATTCGCGGGCGGCGGCCTGGTAGGCGCTGGAGTAGCCGCTTCGGCCGGCCTCGTACTTGGGCAGGTCGAGCGAGCGGACGACGAAGCCGGCCTTGCGGAGGTCGTCGAGATCGGCCGCTGGCACGCCGGCGGCGAGGATGGCGGGCTTGGGGCCGGGCGCGACGGTGCGGGCGGCCAGGTGAAGGTCCGGGATGGCCAGGCGTTGGCGGATGAGGGCGCGGAGCGTGTTGGGGTCCTGGATGGAGGCGGCACGGCGGCGGGGGTAGATCTCGCGGGCGAGGGCGGCGTTGAGGGAGAAGACGGTCTCCGAGCCGAACGTGTTGGCGAGGTAGCCGGTAGGGGTGACCCAGAGGGAGCTTTCGGGCTCGGTGACCAGCGGTTCCTCGACGGCGGGCGCGTCGATGCCCTTGAGGTGCTTGTCGAGGAAGGCGTAGGCGGCCTGGCGGCGGGGCTGCGACCAGCCATGGGTGTCGTCGTACTCGAAGAAGGAGACGCGGCCGGGGGCGTCGATGGACTCATAGTGCTGGCGGGCGGCCTCGAAGGTGGCGCGGGCGCCGGCGATGGGGAAAAAGTCGCGGACGGCCGAGGTGATGAGGAAGGGGCGCGGGGCGAAGGCCTTGATGTAGTCGACGAAGTCGAGGCCGGAGCTGAGGAAGCCGGGGATGAGCTGCTCGGCGTCCTGCGGGCCGGGGCCATCCATCAGCTCGCGCCAGCGGGTGATGTAGCAGGAGGAGACGGCGGCGGCCAGGCGGGGCTCGAAGACGGCCAGCAGGGCGGCTTGAGTGCCACCTCCGGAATTGCCGGCGACGGCGATGCGGCGCGGGTCGACCTCCTTGCGGGTGAGGAGGTAGTCGAAGGCGCGGATGCCGTCCCAGATGAAGTAGCGGGCGATGGAGGCGCCGGTGAGGAGGCACTGGAGGCCGGCGGAGATGTGCTCATTGACGCCCGTGCCGACGCGGGAGCGGCCGAGCAGGGGGTCGAAGTACTCGACGCGCTCGCCCTGGCCGGGGGGATCGTAGGCGAGGACGACGTAGCCGCGGCGGGCCAGCGAGATCCAGGCGTGCTGGTAGGTGGCGCTGGCCTTGCCATTGTTGCTGTGGCCGGCGACGCCGAGCACGGCGGGGAAGGGGCCCGGGCCCTGTGTGGGGAGGTAGAGGTTGGCGGTGACGCGGAAGTTGGGGAGCGAGTCGAAGACGACGTTTTCGACGCGGTAGCCGGGGCGCTCGAAGGTGGAGGTGACGCGGGGGTTGAGCAGGGGCCGGTTGCCGGGCAGGCCGCCGATGAGGGCGGCCATGCGGTCGCGGATCTGGTCCGGGGTCTGGGCGGGGGCCAGGGAGGAGAGCAGGAGGAGGGCGAGCAGTGTCCGCATCTTGGAGCGATCTTATCGCAGGCAGGCGGCGATCAGCGGCCGCCGAGTTTGCCGGGGGCGGGTTTGGGCTGCGAGGAGCCGCCGGAGGAGCCGCCGGAAGAGCCGAAACCGCCGGAGGAGCCGAAACCGAATCCGCTGCTGCCGGAACTGGAAGACGAGCCGGAGGAGCCGGAAGACCCGAAGCTGAAGCCGGAGGTGGAGGGCTGATTGGGTCCGCCCTGGCCGGGTTGGCCCATCATGCCGGGCCGGCCGGGCTGCCCCATCATGCCGCCCTGGCCCTGCTGTCCGCCGAGGCCGGCGGCTTCGAGGGCCTTCTTCTGGTCGTAGAGGAACTCCCACTCCTTGTAGTTGGACTTCTCGTTGTAGACGCGGATGCCTTCCATGTCGAGTTTGCTGGCGACGCCGGCGATACCGCCCTGGATGCCGCCGGGCATTTGCCCGCCGACGCCGCCGGGGGCGCCGCCGGGGCGCGGGTTGGTGAGCATGCTCTGGATGGCCTGGACGGCCTGATTCTGGCCTGGGCCGGGGCGTCCGCCGAGGCCGGACTGGGCGAATCCGGAGGAGCCGAAGCTGCTGTTGAATCCGCCGGAACCGGCGCTGGAGCCGGTGCTCATGCCGCCGCCGATGCCCATGCTGCCGCCCATCTGCGGGACGCGCTGCTGGCTGCCGGCGGCGGGGCCGAAGGTACTGCCGGAGCCGAAGCCGAAGCCGGGCGATTGCTGCGGCTGCGGATTCTGGCCAACGGGCTGGCCGATCATGCCGCCCTGCTGGGTGTTGACGCCCTGGGTGGGGAAGGTGGGGTTGCGGGTTCCGGGTTGTGGAGCGACGGGCGGCTGGAAGGGGTTTTGGCCGACCTGAACGGAGGTGGCCGAGCCCGGAGGCGGAGGGACGGCGTTGGGCTGGGCGGGTTCGCCGGAGCGCGGCTCGGCGTTGGGCTCGCCGGTCTGGGGCTGATCGGAGTCGGGCTGTCCGGTGGCGGAGGGGGCGCCGGGCATGCCGGGGATGAGGCGGTCGCTGGCGCGGCGGGTCATGGCGGCGGCGGTCTTATCCCCGGGTTGAGGGAGGTATTGGGCCGAATCGCCGATGCCGACGATGTTGGAAGACAGGACGCTGGGGCCGCTTTCCTTTTTCTGGTCGGCGCGCTTATGGACCAACGAATCGGTGTACTGGCCCATGTTGTCGACGTGGATGAGCCGCCACTCCTCGCTGTTGGTCATGGGGTCTTTGTAGCGGCGGCGGAGGAAGCGGATGCTCTGGGCGGACTCCAGGTCGTCGAGAGACTGGGGGTACTTGTTGAACTTCTTCACGTAGAGCTGGATGGCGCGGATGTACTGCTCGCCGCGTTCGGCGAGCAGGCCTTCCTTATTGCGCTGGTGCTCGAAGGCGACGCGGGGCATCTCCAGGTAGATGAGGATGGCGGCCGCGGCGGCCATGGCGAAGACCAGCAGCAGGGCGAAGCCGCGCTCGTTATGTCTACGGACAGTCATGCCTGTACCTTCACGCTACCCGCTTTGCGGGACCTCTTCAATGGGGAGGGTCTGCTGGTTCTTGTAGTCCAGGTCCTCGACCAGGACGGAAGTCGCGTTGATGCGGATGATTTTGTAGCGCCGCTGGATGACCTCGCCTTCGGCTGGGGTGAGGACCTCCTCGCCCTGCATGCAGAAGACGCGCTTGATGCTGCGGAGTGGCAGGGCGTTGCCGTAGAACTTGAGAGGGATGGGGGGCGGCGGGGGCTTGACCACGGGAGGCGGCGGCGGGGGCGGCAGTTCGGGGCCGATCATGCGCTTCTCGGGCTTCTTGACCTCGATCTTGGGCTCGGGCTGCTTGGGCAGGGAGGCGTCGGGGTTGGAGCTGAAGTCGAAGAGGCTGCGGTCGGCGCGATCCATGCGAACCTCGGCCAGCTTGGCGAGAAGGTCGAGGCGCAGGGTGGGGTCGATGACGGCGGCGGACTCCTCTTCCCCCTTGCGGGGTTTGAGGGAGGGGCGGAACTCGCGCGGGCCGGACTTGGGCGAGCCCATCTCGCGGGGCGGGGCGGTGAGGGCCCGGGCATCGTTGTCCCGCTTGATAGAGGGTGCGGGGGCCTTGGCGGCGGGACGGGCGGGCGTCCTCTGCTGTTCGGGGATATCGGGTCCGGCGAGGACGTTGGAGTAGAACAGGTAGGCGGCGAGCAGGAGCAGGGCGCCGAGGATGACCACCTTGCCGGGTTCGGCGCCGAGCTTCAGGTTGAGCTTCGGGGCCATTACTGCTCCTCCCCGGCGCGGGGCGCAGGCTTGCGGAATGCCCGGCTCTTGGGGGGGAAGGGGTAAGGGCCGGAGCGGGGTTCGAGGGCGGGGGGGCTCACCCGCTCGCTACCGCTCGCGGCTCTATCGCCGGCGCTGGTGCTGGCGGGCGGGTTGCTCGGGGGTGCGGGCGCGGGGCTGGCCGGGGCGGCGGGCGGGTCGCCGGTGGCGGTGGCGACGACGGGTTCGTCGGCGGCGGCGTCGGCGCCGTCGAGCCGGAAGAAGGCGTTGAGCTTGACGCTGATGGCGAGAGTATTGGCGCCCTGTTGGGGTTGGGCCTGAAGCTGCTCGATGATGATGAGCCGTTTGGAGCGGTCGATGGAGTTGACCAGCGAGATGAGGTCGGCGTAGGTGCCTTCGAAGTTGGCGTTGATGTTCAACATGCCGAGGGTGTCGGAGCCCTCGATGGGCTCGAAGCCGTAGGTGCGATCCTTGGCGCGGATATTGGCGGCCTTGGCGGCGTTGGCGAGGTCGACCTCGAGCATGGAGTAGGCGTGGCGGCGGGGGAGGAAGTAGTCGTCGAGGAAGCTGTCGCCGGCCTGGCGGGCGAGGCCGGAGAGGGCGGCGAGTTTTTTGACGCGCTCCAGCGACTGCTGGCGGGCGAGGACCTCCTTGCGTTTGGCGATGAGGCCGCTTTCCAGGTCCTGGAGGCTGCCGCCGGGGGTGCGGAAGGCGAACCAGGCGGCGATGAGATTGGCGGCCAGAAGCAAGCCGAGGACGAGGCGGACGGCGTGCTGCGGATCGCGCGTTTGCGCCTTGAGAGCGGCGGCGATGCGGCCGGGGCTAAAGCTTCTGGGCATAGTTCACGCTCAGGCGGTAGCGGTAGAGGGGCTCGTTCTGCGACGGGGGCTGCGAGCTGAGCAGCGAGGTGGCGCCGAAGAGCTCGGAGTTTTCCAGCCGCTTGAGAAGGTCGATGACGGGCTCCGGGGTCTGGGAGCCGACAACCATGTCGAGCTGGATCAAGTTGTCGCCGGTGATGTAGGGCCGGACGGCGGCGAGGCGGACGGCGCCGGGGAATACCTTATCGAGGTCGGCGAAGAGGCGGGTCCAACTGACGCCCTTGCGCAGGAGGAGCGAGTTGATGAAGACGCTGCGGTGGAGCACGGCGGAGTTGGCGGGGAGGCGGAGCTCGGTTTCCAGGCGGGCGTATTCGGCATTGATGGTGTTGAGCTGAGCCTGGAGGCGGGCCATCAATTCCCGGCTGTCGCGGGCGGCTTCGCGCTCGCGCAGGATGATGGTGGCCAGCATGACGAGGACGATGGTGAGCAGGACGGCGGTGGCGGCGGAGGCGACCAGGATGGGCCGGTCCTTGCGGAACGGCTCATGCGAGAGGTTGATGGGGATGCGGATGGTGCTCATGGGTCAGCTTCCTGCCAATGAATGAAGATAGCCGTGGAGTCCGGAGTTGAAGGCGCCGGGCGAGCCAAAGCGGGAGTGGACGCCGGTGACGGGCAGGCCGAATTCGTCGCTCCAGCGGCGGCGGAGGTCACCGGCGTCGCGGGGCAGCCCGCAAAGGCGGAGGACCTGGGGGCGCGCGCCGAGCTCGTCCTCGGCGTAGGCGAAGGTGGTGGCGAGGACGTCGGCGGCCTCCTGGAGGCCGGAGTCGCGCAGTTCGACACAGCGGATCATGCGAACGGTGGCGCCTTCGATGAGGCTGACGGCGAGCACGTTGCCGCTGAGCTTGGCGACGACGGAGGGGGAGGCGGCATCGGCGCCGGAGTCGCCCGGCAGCGAGAGTGCGGCCAGGGCGGAGATGGTGACGAAGCCGCACTGGAAGCCGGCGGCGCGGAAGGGGGCTTCGAAGTGGGAGGCGACATCCATGTTGACGACGGCGACGACGACGTCGAGTTTCTTCGAACCGGCGCGCTGTTGGGGGTAGCAGGCGATGACGGCGCTATCGATGTCGAAGGGGACGACCCGCTTGACGCGGAAGCGGGCGAGCTGGATCTGCTCCTGGGGATCGGCGGGGAAGGTGTCGAAGTCGAGGACGGTGATACGGGCGGAGTAGTCGGGCAGGATGAGGGCGGCGCGGCGGCGCTTCTTCGCCGAGCCGGACAGGGCGATGAGGCGCACGGCGGCGGCGAGCGCCTCGGGCTGGCGGACGTTGTCTTCCAGCGGGGAGACGGCGATGGCGCCCTCCGGCAGGGGCGTCCACTCGATGGCGGCGGGTTTGGAGGGCTCGGCCCAGGCGATGCCCGAGGCGGAGATCTCGAAGGCGAACTCCGGCGGCGGGTCGGCGATGAGGGACTTCATGAAGGTGAGAATGGACATTTTGGTTACACCTCGATGAAGGTCACCTTGTTGATTTCGCGCAGGGTGGTGACGCCGAGTTTGACCTTCTCAATGGCGGATTCGCGGAGGAAGGTCATGCCCTCGTCGCGGGCGGCGCGCTTGATCTCCTGGGCGGGGCGTTTTTCGAGGATCAGCTCGCGGATGCGTTCGCTGAGGTCGAGCAACTCATGGATGGCGCTGCGGCCGCGGAAGCCGGTGCCGCCGCACTCGAAGCAGCCGGCGCC
>JACRBC010000115.1 GCA_016213245.1 Candidatus Solibacter usitatus
AGTTTCTCCCGGTCAGCAGGCTTCACCACCAGTGGTTTTTTCGGACGTCCAGTGCGCATGATGCTCTCCAAAACGAACTCAAGACCATTATGCGGCAGACGTCCAACTTATGCAATGAACTTATAACTCAGGACACTAGAGCCTCGCCACACATCCAAGAGTGGGAGGGACTGTGATATGAGCGTAACATAGATCTCGGGCCGCTTCACTTGTGTTCAATTATTGTCATGTGTAAACACATATCGTTCCTGACGGCCGTTTTCCTCCTCCTGGCGCCGACTCCCGCCACTGCCCAGCCGGCCGCCGGACGCATCCGCCGCCTCGGACCGGTGGCGGGCCTCGACCGGCAATCGCCGGTTTCCGTGCAAATCCACCCTGCGACCTATGAACCCATTCATTTTGTTTGGGATGCGGAAGCAGACGAAGGGCTGCTGACCGTACCCACCCTCACGCCAGCGGGCCGCTACAATGTCCGCTTGAACTGGCGCGAAGCCGGGGGCATGGCCCGGTCCCTCGTCACTACGCTCGACGTTGCCGCTCCGCCACCGCTCCGCTCCTCCTCGGTCCCGCCCGTCATTCTTCTCAACGGCTTCCAGTTTCCGGACAACCTTCTCGACCTGATTCGCTTCGGAACCTGTCCAGTTTCCCAGTCATCACCCCGATCGCGCTCGACATTCGGGGAGATGGAGAACCTGCTCACTGCGCAGGGGATTCAAGTTCTGTTCTTCGACAACTGCGTGGAGTGCCGCGGAGGCGGCATCGAAGAGTGCGGCCAGGCACTCGGCCGGTTCGTGGCCGGCTATCCGACCGACTCCGGCCAACCCGCCGAACAGGTGGACCTGGCCGGCCATAGCATGGGCGGCCTGATCGCCCGCGCCTATCTCGCCGGGAAGAAGCCTGGCGGTGGCTTCGAGCCGCCCGAACCTCACCGCGTCCGCAAGTTGGCCCTGCTGGGAACGCCCAACTTTGGCTCCTACCGTGCCCTGGACGTGCCATTCGTCTCCGCGCAGTTGCCGCAAATGCTCCCGGGCAGCAACTTTCTCTGGGAGTTGGCCACATGGAATCAGGGCAAGGACGACCTGCGCGGCGTGGATGCCCTCGCCCTGACCGGCAACGCATGCGGCTTCTCCGGCGTGGACAACGCCGCCGACGGCCTGGTGACGCTGATGAGCGCCTCCATCGGCTTCGCCCGGGAGCCGGAACGGACGAGGGTGCTGCCCTATCGCCACAGCGGCTCGACCTTACCCCTGTGCGGCGCCAAGACGCCTTTGGCGCAGGTCGATGGTCCCGAGCACCTCACCGCGCGCGCCCTGCTCTCGTTCCTGCAGGACACGGAGGAGTGGAAGACCATCGGCGGCGCCGCCGCCGAGGACTTCGTGCTGCTGCGCTATGGGGCGGGCTTCGCCGCCCTGCCCGGGGCCTCCCGGTTGATCTCCGGCGCCGGCGTCGAGTGGACCAGGAGCCCCGGCGCCAATCCCGCCAATGTCTTCTTCGCCGAGCTGCTCCCCGCCGAAGCCACCGACCTGTGGTTCAATCTCGGCGGCATGTGGCTGCGCTTCGACGCGGCAATCCCGGCCGGAACCACCGCGGCGGTCAGGCTGGAGCCCCCGCAGTGACCGCCCGCGCCGCCGCCCGCCCCGTGCGCACGCAGTCCGAGATCCCGATCCCTTCGTAGGCGTTGCCGGCTACTTCGAGTCCCGGCAGACCGGCCAGGATTTCGCGCACCTGGCGTATCCGGGCGGCGTGTCCCACAGGGTACTGCGCCATCGATCTGCGCCACCGCCGGATGCGCGTGAATGCCGGCTCGGCGTCCCACCCCAGCAGCCGTTTCAGCTCGCCCCGCACCGCCGCAAGCAGCTCCCCGTCGCTCCAGTCGAGGATCCCCTCGTCCCCGGCCCCCCCGAGGAAGCAGCGCAGCATAACGTGGGAATCCGGCACCCGGTACGGAAACTTCGCCCCGACAAATGTGCAGGCGACCAGCGATCTGCGCTCCTTCGCCGGAACCAGGAACCCGAAGCCCGGCGGGATGTGCCCGCATTGTTCCCGCCGGTAGCCCAGCGCCAGCGTGATGGATGAGCTGTACTCCACCCCTTCCAGCAGGCCAGCCAGGCGTTCATCCACACCACGCAGCAGCGCCCCTGCCTGCCACGCTGGGCAGGCCATGATCAACGCCTCCGCAGTCACATCTTCGCCGTTGACCCGGACCGAGTATCCGCCGGCATGCCTCTCCACGCGTTCCGCCCGGCCGGTGATGACCTCGCACTGCCCCTGTATTCGCCGCTCCAGCTCGCCCGACAACGCCGCCAGGCCGCTTTTCAGCGTCTGGAATAGCGGCGCCGTCTCGCCGCCACGGGGCGCCCGCTTCTTTGCCGCCAGGACGCCGCGCGTCAGGCTGCCATATTTCGACTCAATCTCCACAAAGCGCGTCAGCACGCTGACCACGCTCAGCCGGGCCACCGAGCCCCCGTAGACCCCGGCCAGCAGCGGTTCTGCCAGGTAGTCCACCGTCTCCCGGCCGTAGTGGTCGGTGATGAATTCCTCTACCGTGCGGTCGGGCAGCGGAACGGCGGGCGGCTTGCGAAAGTACTCCAGGCCCATCCGCATCTTGGTGCTCCAGGAGAGCAGCGGGCTGAAGGCAACCGGCAGGATGCGGGTCGGCACCATCATCAGGAGTCCGTCGGGCAGCGGGACCAGCCGGCCGCCCTTCACCAGGTAGGTGACCCGCTCGTGGTCCTTGGAGCCGATCAGTTGATCGCCCAGCCCCACCTCCCGGATCAGCTCGGCCGCCGCCGGCTTGGCCGCCAGAAAGCTGTCCGGCCCGCCCTCCAGGACGCAGCCCTCCACCGTCTCGGTCTGGATCACTCCGCCGAGGACCGGCTGCGCCTCAATGATGGTGGAACGGCGGCCCGCCTTCACCAGCTCATAGGCCGCAGCCAGGCCGGTGATGCCGCCGCCGATAATCAGCGTCCGCACGTCAGGGCTTAAACTCGCGGACCATCTGCACCACGGCCTTCACGTTCTCCACCGGCGTCTCCGGCAGGATGCCATGGCCGAGGTTGAAGATATGGCCGGGACGAGTGCCGGTGCGCTTCAGAAGTTCATGTACCTTCTGCTTCAGTTCCGGCAATGGGGCGAACAGCGCGGCCGGGTCCAGGTTGCCCTGGATGGCCGAGCGGTAGCTGATGTCCATCCACGCCTGGTCGATATTCAGCCGCCAGTCCACGCCCATCACGTCGCCGCCGGCGGCGTGCAGCTCGCGGAAATAGCCCGCCGCGCCGGTGCCAAAGTGAATCACCGGAACGCCGGTGGAGCGGATGCGCTCGATCAGCGCCCGCGAATACGGCGCCACGTAGCGCACGTAGTCGTCGGCGCCCAGCGCGCCCACCCAACTGTCGAAGACCTGGATCGCGCGCGCGCCGGCGGCCACCTGCAAAACGGCGAACGGCCCCAGCACGTCCACCAGCTTTCCCATCAGCCGGCGCCACAGCGTCTCGTCGTTGTACATCAAATGCTTCGTGTTGATGAAGTTGCGCGAGGCCCCGCCTTCGATCATGTAGCTGGCCATGGTGAACGGCGCGCCCACGAAACCGATCACCGGCACTTTGCCGGCCAGCGCTCCGGAGACCATGCGGATCGCCTCGCCCACGTAGCCCAGGTCGTCGGTGTTGGTCGTCGACAGGGTGTCCACGTCATGGGACGTGCGCACCGGGTTGTCGATCACCGGGCCTTCGCCGGTGGTGTACTTCAGCTTCAGCCCCATTGGCTCCACCGGCAGGAGCAGATCGGCGAAGATGATGGCCGCGTCCACGTCCAACACCTCCACCGGCTGGAGGGTGACTTGGGCGGCGAGGTCCGGCCGGCGGCAGATCTCCAGGATCGAGTGCTTGGCGCGCACTTCCCGGTACTGCTTCATATACCTTCCGGCCTGTCTCATGAACCAGACCGGCCGCACATCAGTGGGACGCCGGCGGCAGGCGTCAAGAAATCGGCTGCTCATGGGAGGGACACGCATGCGAACTCCGTTCTGTCTTCGCACAGGAAGACTTGAAACTCCTTGGGCTTGTGCTGGGCGGTCCATTCCCGCCCCTGGATGAAATAGGGCTTTGTCCAGGCTTCGCTGTCCAAGGTCCGCGGCGCAATCACCGAGACCGACAGCACTCCCCGCGCCGGATAGCCAGTGCGCGGATCCATAATATGGCTGTACGTCACCCCGCCCGCCACGAAAAACTTTTCCGATGTCCCCGACGTCGACATCGACGCATTCTTCAGAAAGTACTCGGCCGCCGTTCTGCGTCCATCCCGCGGGTCCGGAATCGTCACCCGCCACCCTCGCGGCTCATCCGGCGGCGTCCCGATCCCATAGATGCTCGAGCGCCCCGCGGACACGATGCCACTCCCCACGCCGCTCTTTCTGAGCGTCTCCACCATCCGGTCCACCGCGTACCCTTTGCCGATTCCTCCGGGGTCCATCTCCACTGGCGCGTCGAATCGAACCGTGCGCGCCCTGGCGTCCAGCAGAATGTGACGGTAGCCCATGCGCGCCTGCGCCGTGCGGATCTCCGCCCGGTGCGGCAGCCGGCCGTCCTGCTTGTAGAATCCCCAGATCTTCATCAGCGGGCCGACCGTGATGTCGAACGTACCCTCGCTCGCGCGGCTGTACTCCAGGCATCGCTCGAGCAATCGGAACAACTCCTCCGACACCGGAACCGCCCGCTTGGCGGCTTCGCGGTTCACCCGGCTCCACTCGCTCTCCGGGCGGTAGTTGGAGA
The DNA here is from genome assembly GCA_016213245.1 of Candidatus Solibacter usitatus. Lineage (GTDB taxonomy): Bacteria > Acidobacteriota > Terriglobia > Bryobacterales > Bryobacteraceae > Paludibaculum > Paludibaculum usitatum_A. The sequence continues at coordinate 4,770 of JACRBC010000115.1, forward strand.
GCAGTTGGTCCAACCGGTGGGCTTCCTCGAAGGCCTCTTCCATCGCCGCGTCCAGTCCGAAGCGGTCTCTTCCATAAGCGGCCACCGTGTAGGTGGTTCCCATCGCGTCCAGCGAACGCTCCAGCCGCAGAAGAGGAGCCGCCGTTTGCCCGGCCGCGGCGGGCCATGCGGCAAAAAGCGCGATGAACAGCACGGACACCCCGAGGAACCCGCCTTGCGCGGGCCCTGGTCTCGCTTGCTTCTCAGGGCTGTTGATCGCTGCTGGATACACGGCTCATGCGGCGCTCCCCGCGGAGCACCTGATTTTAGCCTACAACCACGGCCCCTGCTGGAGCAATAAAAGCACGTATTTTCTTACGGATATGACGGCTAGGAATCACCCTGCCCTTGCTCGCCCTTGGCGCGTCCGCGTCTGGCCCGGCGCAGCAAGCGCTCGATGGGCGCGCCCGACAGGGCCTCCGAGTCGGCCCGGAATCGCAGCTCCGGCATGCGGAACAAGTCCAACCGTTGCATCAGTTGGCGGCGAAGGTAAAGCCTGGCCGAGGTGAGCCCCTCCAACGCGGCCGCGCGCTCCGCGGCGCCTCCGGGAAGCGCAACCAGCACGTCGGCACGGTGCATGTCCGGCGAAACCACCACGTCGGTGACGTCCACCAGCGTGATCCTCGGGTCGTCGGACTCGAACCGGATCAGCTCGGACAGCTCCTCCCGCATCTTCTCGGCCACCCGGCGCGTACGCAATGGATCCACTATTTCAGGGTAACCCACCGCGCCCGCCGCCCGCGCCCCTTCCATCACGGCCGGGGACATACTTCAGTGTGTCCCCGGCTCGCCCCCTCGCCTGAAGTATCGTGAATGGGATAGGTTCGAACGCAAAATGCCGGAACTCGCCGTCATCGTCCCCACGTACAACGAGCGCGAAAACGTCCTTCCACTCACCGCCGCCCTCAGGCAGGCGCTGAAGGGCATCGACTACGAGGTCGTGTTCGTCGACGACGACTCGCCCGATTCCACCGCCGAGGTGGTCCGCGGCCTCTCTTTCGAGGATCCCCGCGTCCGCATCGTCCACCGCGTCCACCGCCGCGGACTGGCCTCCGCCGCCGTGGAGGGCATGATGGCCACCAACGCCCCCTTCCTGGCCGTCATCGACGGCGACCTGCAGCACGATGAAACCCTGCTGCCTGAAATGCTGCGCCTGCTGCGCGCCGGCGGCCTGGACCTGGTGGTCGGCTCCCGCCACCTGGACGGCGGCAGCATGGGGGAGTTCTCCGCCACCCGGGTCGCCCTGAGCCAGTTGGGACGCAGGCTCAGCGCGCTGGTCTGCCGCGCACACCTCTCGGACCCCATGAGCGGCTTCTTCATGCTCACCCGCTCTTACCTGAACGAGGTGGTGCGCTCCCTCAGCCTAGTAGGCTTCAAGATCCTCCTGGACCTCGTCGCCGCCGCTTCCCGGCCCGTGGTTATCCGCGAGATCGGTTACACCTTCCGCAACCGGCAGCGCGGTGAGAGCAAACTGGACCTGCTGGTGGGCCTGGAATACCTGGAACTGCTGCTGGATAAGCTGTTTGGCGAGTGGGTGCCGGTCCGCTACATGCTCTTCGGCCTGGTCGGCGCGGTGGGCGTGGTGGCCCAACTGCTGCTCGTCGTGTTGCTCATGAGCGCCGCCAGGTTGCCCTTCGGCCCGGCCCAGCTCTACTCCAGCATCCTGGTCATCGCCCTGAACTACACGCTGAACAACCAGATGACCTTCCGCGCCCGGCGCCTGCACGGATGGAGGTGGCTCTCCGGCCTGGTGCTGTTCCTGGCCGCCTGTTCAGTGGGCCTTTTCAGCAACGTGATCGCCGCCGGCGCCCTGCGGCAGTTGGGCCTTCAGCTTCCGCTGGCGTCCCTGGCAGGAATCGTCATCGGGTCCATCTGGAACTACGGCGTCAGCTCGATTCTCGTGTGGCGCGTGAACCGCCGGCGCTGAAAGGGCTCCCGCTACTCCAGCCACTCCACCGAGGCGCTCACCAGGCAGCGGCCCAGAAACGCCGCCGCCGCACGCTCGGCCGACTCCAGCACCTTTGCGGCATTCTCCCGCGACCCTGACACGGTCACCGCCGCGACCACCGACCGGTTGTGGAGTTCGTGGTCCTCCACCTCCGACACCGCCAGGTTGAAACCGGCGCGCAGGCGGTCCTTCAACCCGCGCACCCAGTGGCGCTTGTCTTTGAGTGAGTGCGCCTCCACAAACTCCAGTTCGAGGGTGAGAAGGCCGACCGCCGGCATGGCGTCAGAATACCTCTCAGGTCAGGAGACCAGTTGCGGAGCCACCTTCTCCTTCACGAAGCCTTCGATGACGTCGCCCGGCTTGAGGTCGTTGTAGCCGGTGATGGCCATGCCGCACTCGAACCCGGTTTTCACCTCGCTGACGTCGTTCTTGAAGCGCTTGAGCGAATCCAGGCGCCCGGTGAAGACCACGATGTTGTCGCGCAGCAGCCTCACCTGGCAGTCGCGCGAAATCACGCCGTCCTGCACGTAGCAGCCCGCCACCGTCCCCACCTTCGAAATGCGGAACGTCTCGCGCACTTCGGCGCGCCCCTTGTAGGCTTCCTTGAAGACCGGTTCCAGCATGCCCACCATGGCTCGCTTGATCTCGTCGGTGAGCTCGTAGATGATCGTGTGCAGGCGGATGTCCACCTTCTCCAGCTCGGCGGCTTCGGTCGCCTTCCGCTCCGGCCGCACATTGAAGCCGATGATGACGGCGTTCGACGCCGAGGCCAGGTCCACGTCGGACTGAGTGATCGCGCCGACACCGGCCATGATCACCCGGATGCGCACCTTTTCAGTGGACAACTTCTGCAGCGTGTCGGAGAGCACTTCCGCGGTGCCGCCCACGTCGGCCTTCAGGATGATGTTGAGCTCCTTGCTCTCCCCCTCCCGCAGTTGGGCGTGGAACTGGTCCAGCGTGATGCGCGTCTTGGCCATCGCCACTTCGCGCGCCCTCACCTCGCGGAACTCGGCGATCTGCCTCGCCTTGGCCAGGTCCGTTACCACCTGGAGCCCATCGCCGACTTCAGGCATGGATTCCAGGCCCAGCAGCTCCACCGGCATCGACGGGCCGACCTCCTTCACCTGGCCGCCCCGGTCGTCGTACAGCGCGCGAACGCGTCCGAAGACCGTCCCGCACAGGAAGTGGTCTCCCACCCGCAGCGTGCCGTTCCGGACCAGCAGCGTGGCCACCGGCCCGCGCCCGCGATCGAGCTGCGCTTCGAGCACCGTGGCAACGGCCGGACGCGCCCGATTCGCCTTCAGTTCCTGCATGTCGGCCACCAGCAGGATGATCTCGAGCAGCGATTCGAGGTTCTGCTTCTGCTTCGCCGATACCGGCACAAAAGGCGTATCACCGCCCCAGTCTTCCGGCATCAGCCCCAAGTCGGTGAGCTGTTGCTTCACCCGCTCCGGCTGGGCCTCGGCCTTGTCGATCTTGTTCACCGCCACGATGATCGGTACCTTGGCGGCGCGCGCGTGGTCGATGGCTTCCCTCGTCTGCGGCATCACGCCGTCGTCGGCCGCCACCACCAGCACGACAATGTCGGTGACCTTCGATCCCCGCGCCCTCATGCGCGTAAACGCCTCGTGGCCCGGCGTATCGATGAACACGATCTTGCGTTCGTTGATCTCCACGTGATACGCGCCGATGTGCTGCGTAATGCCGCCGGCCTCGCGCCCGGCGACGTTGGTCTCCCTGATGGCGTCCAGCAGCGAGGTCTTGCCGTGGTCGACGTGGCCCATGATGGTCACCACCGGCGGGCGCGACTCCAGGTCGCCGGCCACCTCGGTGCTCTCCACATCCTGGACCGACTCTTCCTCGTAGCTCATCTTCGCCGTCGAGGCGCCGAAAGCCCGCGAGATCTCCTCGGTCAGTTTCGTGTCCAGCGTCTGGTTGATGGTGGCGAAGATCTTCCGGTCCACCAGTTGCTTGATGACCAGGCCCGCCTTCACGCCCAGCTTCTCGGAAAGCTCCTTGACCGTGATTCCCTCGGAAATCGTGATCTCGCGGTCAATCGGCGGCGGCGGAGCCGGCTCCGATTTCCGGAACATCGGCTTGAGCTTGCCCTCGTTGTCCCTCTCGCGGTGGTCGCGCTGCGGTCCGCGCTTCTTCCCGGCGTCGCGGCGGCCGGCGTCAGTGGTGGCAGGCGGCGGCGGTTCCAGGATCGGCGAAGTCGGATGCGGGCCCCGGCCGCGCATCGGCCGCCCTCCCGGTCCGGGCGCGCCCATGGTGGGACGGCCTGCCGGCCCTCCCGGTCCGCGCCGCGCGCCGGGATAGATCGGCTGGCCCGGCATGGAAATCCCCGGCCGCGGAGCCGTCGGCTGGCCCGGCATGGCCTTAGGCGGGCTCTGTTGCTGCAGCCGCGCCAGAATATCGGCGCGGGGGGGCACCACCGGCCGTGCGGCGGGCTGGCCCGCCAGCGTCGGGCGAAGCGGTTGGCCTGCGCTCTGCTGCTGCGCCCGGCCGCCGGCCTGCGCCACGTTCTGCGGCCGCGGCATCTGCGGCGCGCCCGGGGGCTTCGGCGCTCCCGGCGCGGTCGCGGGCGGCCGCGGAATCTCGCCGCCGGGCAGCGGCTGGCGCGGCCCTGAGATGATCTGACCTGGTCGCGGTGTGCCCGGCGCAGCCGCGCGCGGTGCGATTGGCGCATTCCGCGCCAGGGGCGCGGCCGGAGCCGCCTGCCGGACTGGCTCGGCTGCCGCCGCGGGCGGGGCCGCCGGAGCTGGCTTGGCTGGCGCCGCCGGCGCGCCAGGCGCCGCTGACACCTTCGCCGCCGCCGGCTTGGCCGGCGCTGCCGGTTTTAGCGATTCCGCCGCCTTCGCGGTGGCCGCCGGTGGAGAGGCCGGCGGAGGCGCCGCCGCCGGATGGGCCAGGATCGTCCTGCTCGGTATCGGTATCGACGGTGCGTGTGGCGCCGTCCCTCCCGCCTTGCCGGCCAGACTCCCTGCCAGCGGCGGCCGGATCGGCGCGCGCGGAGGCGCGGGTGGGGCGGTCACCGCCGAAGGTTCAAGTATGGTTTCTTTCACGGAGGGTGGGACTGCGGGAGCCGGTTGCGTTGCCGGTGCGCTCGCCGCATGCACTTCAGGTGCGGTCTCGGACGTCTTCCTTTGAGTCTTCGGTTCGGCTGCCGCGGGCGCAACCTCTGACGGAGCGGGCGCTGCCGCGGGTTGGTCGACTGCACGCGCCGCCGCAGGCGCCGGCGCGGCCGGCCCGCGGCCCATCAATCGCGCCTTCACCTTCTCGGCGACATCTTCGTCGATGGAGCTGGAATGCGTCTTCTTCTCAGTGACGCCGAACCCCTCCAGGAGTTCCAGGATCGAGCCCGGCTTGACCTCGAGCTCGCGAGCCAGCTCATTGATGCGAATCTTTTTCATACCGTGGACGCCAACCTGCGCGCAGGACTGGCTCAAATCACTCCTTGTTCCGCACGCCCGTCATCTGTGCCGGATTACTCTTCGACAGGAAGACCCGTGGTCCCCATCGTATCAGATTCATCTGACTGCGGTTTACTTTCGGCCGGCGGCGCTGTCTCCGCCTCGGGCGCGCCTTCGGCCGGCGGCTCAACCGGAGCGGGCGCCTCTGCCGGCTGCTCGGGCGCGGGCTCCGCCACGGCCACCGTCGAGGTGGCCGCGTCGAGGTTCGCGTAGTACGCGTTCACCGCCGCCACGATGCCCTGCACCGCGTCGCCGTCGATCCCCGCCAGCAGCTCGATCTCCTCCGGAGTCATCCCGCCCAGCCGCTCCACCGTCCCCACGCCGCCGGTCAGCAGCAACTCCAGCACGCTCTCCGGCAGCCCGTGCTCCACCAGCACGCTCACCGGGGTCCCGGCCGACAGCGAATCCATCGCCGCTTCCACTTCCTGCCGCTTCTCTTCTTCCGTCTTGATGTCCACGCGCCAGCCCAGCAGCTTCGCCGCCAGCCGCACGTTCTGTCCCTTCTTCCCGATGGCCAGTGAGAGCTGGGAGTCCTCGACGATCACCTCCATGTGCTTCTCCGCCGCGTCGATGATCGCCACCCGGCTGATCTTGGCCGGATTCAACGCATGCGTCGCAAACGCCACAGGGTCTTCGCTGTATTCGATAATGTCGATCTTCTCTCCGCGCAGCTCACGAATGATCGACTGCACCCGCATGCCCTTCATCCCCACGCAGGCGCCCACGCAATCCACGTCCCGGTCCCTGCTCAGGACCGCGATCTTCGTCCGCTCCCCGGCCTCTCTCGCACAGCCCCGGATCACCACCGTGCTGTCGTAGATCTCCGGCACTTCCTGCTCGAACAGCCGCATCACCAGCTCGCCCGCCGCTCGCGAGACCAATACCCCGGCGTTCTTACCCGTCTTGTCCACGCTCTTGATCACGCACCGGATCCGGTCGCCCACCGAGAAGTTCTCCAGCCTCGATTGCTCCTTCTTCGGCAGGCGCGCCTCCGTCTTGCCCAGGTCCACCACCAGGTCCAGCCCTTCCACCCGCTTCACCGTGCAGTTCACCAGTTCGCCCACGCGGCTCGAAAACTCCGCGTAGATGTTCTCGCGCTCCGCCTCCCGCACCTTCTGCAGAATCACTTGCTTGGCCGTCTGCGCCGAGATGCGCCCCAGCGACTCGGTCGGCTTGGCGAACCGGATGATGGTGCCCGCCTGCGCATTCTTGTCGTACTGCTGCGCCTCCTCCACGCTCATTTCCTTCACCGGGTCGGTCACCGGGTCGGCCACCACGCGCACCGCGTAGATCATGATATTGCCGGTCCGCTCGTCGAGCTCCGCCACCAGTTCCTCAGTCGACTTGAACTGCTTCCTCGCCGCCACCAGCATCGCGTCCTTCACCGCGTCGAGCACGATCTGCGCGTCGATCCCCTTCTCCTTGCTCAGGATCTCGATGGACTGATAAATGGATGCCAAGCTCTTCGTTCCCCTTCCTGCGGATTCGAGCCCCTCCAGGGGTCCCGTCACCATTCAAATTTCAGGTTTGCCTTTTCGATCTGATCCAGACGGACCCGGATGGTCTTGCCGGCGGCGGCCTCCAGGACCACCTGGTCCCCCTCGACGCCCCCCAGCACGCCTTCCCAGCGGCGCTGGTTCTCGAACGGCTCGCGTAGCGCGATCCGCGCCTTCCGCCCGGCAAAGCGGGAAAAGTGCTCTGGACGGAAGAGCTTGCGCTCCACGCCCGGCGAACTCACCTCAAGCTGGTACGACTCGCCCGGCATGGCCTGCTCCACGTCCAGCACCGTCCCCACCTGCTGCGAGATCAACTCGCAGTCGGCGTGGCTGACGCCTTCCGGCTTGTCGATGAAGATCCGCAGCACTCTCGCCCGGCCGCTCCCGGCCAGCTCGACGTCCCACACCTCCAGCCCCTCGCGCGCAGCCGCGCGCCGGGCGATCTCGATGACGCGGTCCAGCAGCGTCTCTTTCACAGATCCGGGCATGTCGTCGTCGAATCCTGGTTCACCGCCCCAAAACGGGGCTTCCGGCCAATAAAAAAGTGGGCTTTCGCCCACGTTCATGGTTCGCCAGCTTCCAGTATACACCATGCGCCAGAAGCCCGGTAAAGAACTGTAAACCATCACCCCATCTCACTGGCTCCCCCCTTACAATGGTTGCCGGAGATGCCCGATCCGGCCCCGCCCGCCCTCCTGCTCATCGACGACGACCGCGCCCTCTGCACCCTCATGCGGGACTATCTCTCCACCCAGGGCTTCTCCGTCGAACTGGTTCACGACGGCCCCGCCGGCCTCCGCCTCGCCCTCCAGAAACGCTTCGACCTCATCCTGCTCGACGTCATGATGCCCGGCCTCGACGGCTTTGGCGTCCTGGCCGAACTGCGCCGCGTGAACGATACACCCGTCCTCATGCTCACCGCCCGCGGCGAGCCCGCCGATCGCGTCCACGGCCTCCGCGCCGGCGCCGACGACTACCTCGGCAAGCCCTTTGATGCCGGCGAACTCACCGCCCGCATCCAGGCCATCCTGCGCCGCGTCTCCGGCGCCACCGTCCGCGAGCGCGGCGCCCTGCTCCACCACGCCGGCGTCCGCCTCGACCCCTCCTCCCGCGCCGTTTCCGCCGCCGGCCAGGCCGTCCCCCTTACCGCCGCCGAGTTCGACATCCTCGAACTGCTCATGCGCGCCGCCGGCCGGCCAGTCACCCGCGACGAGATCTCGCTCCGCCTCTACCAACGTGAAGCCTCCCCCTTTGACCGCGCCATCGACGTCCACCTCAGCCACATCCGCCGCAAACTCGGGCCTTCCGGCGCCCTCATCCGTACCATCCGCGGCGCCGGCTACCTCTTCCCCCTGCACGCCTCGGAGGAGCCTGAGTCATGAGATCCATCTTCGCCAAACTCACCCTCTGGTTCTTCGCCACCCTGCTGGTCTCCCTGGCCGCTTTCCTTCTCACCACCGTCCTGTTCGCGCCCAGGCCGGTCGAACAGCGCCGTGCCTTCAGCCCCTTCCACCGCCTCGAAAACGCGCTCGCCATCGAGGCCTATGAGCGCGGAGGCAAGGCCGAACTGGCCCGCACCCTGGAACGCCTGGATTCCTTCCTGCCGCCCTTCCCCCCCGGCCACCGCCTCCTCGACGGCGGCGGCCGCGACCTTGTCACCGGAGAGGACCTTTCCAGTCAACTCCCGCGCGCCGGCGACCGCGGCCCGTTCGGTAACCTGCGTTCGCCCGATGGCCGCTACATCTACATCTTTCCCCACCCCCCGCGTCCCAGCCCCCTCTCCATCATCCCCTTCTACGCCTGGATCGCCCTGCTGGTCGCCCTCATGGCCTGGGTCTTCGCCCGCTACCTCGGCAATCCTCTCCGTGAACTGCGCGAAACCGTGCGCCGCTTCGGCAACGGCGACCTCTCGCCCCGTACCCATTCCCGCCGCCGCGATGAGATCGGCGACCTCGCCCGCGACTTCGACCAGATGGCCGATCGCATCGAGACCCTCCTCACCGCCGAGCGCCGCCTCCTCCAGGACGTCTCCCACGAACTGCGCACCCCGCTCACCCGCCTCTCTCTCGCCCTCACCCTTTCGCGCTACAGCCAGGCTCAGGAGGAGATCGGCCGCCTCTCGTCCCTCATCGGCGAGCTGACGGAAATGACTCGCGCCGAGGGCGACCCGGATGCCATTCCCCGCCAGCCCTTCGACCTGAGCGAACTGCTGGCATCGGAGACCTCCCTTTTCGACCTCGAGCTCCGCGTCCAGCCCGGTCTTGTCATTCAGGGCCGGCCCGCCCACCTGCGCCGCGCCATCGAGAACATCCTCCAGAACGCGGCGCGCTTCCAGCCGGCGGGCTCGAAGATCATCGTCTCGGCGGCGCGCGAGGACGACGGCATCACCATCCGCATCAGGGACTTTGGGCCCGGCGTCCCTCCGGAATCGCTCGACGCGCTCTTCCGCCCCTTTTTCCGCGTCGACAAGGACCGTTCCCGGGACTCCGGCGGCGCAGGCCTCGGCCTGGCCATCGCCCAGCGTGCCGTCCGCCTCCACCATGGCCGGATCGCCGCCCGCAACGCCTCTCCCGGCCTGGAAGTCAGCATCACGCTCCCGGCCTGACCGCCCCCGCTGTACCATGGTCGTCGTCATGGCCAGGCTCACCCTTCTTCGCGGCGCCGTCGCGTCCGGCGAGGGTGTAGTCCGGCTTGCGCCCTGTTTCGCCTGTCAGGATCCGCCGCCGGCGGAGGAAAGGTGGCTCGCCTCCATCAGTGAGCCCCACCTCAGCCTCATCGCCATCGGCGCCAGGCGCATCCCTTTGCGCGATGCCATCGATGACTTGCGGCAGTGGTTCCTCGGCCCGGGCGCGCCGGACTGGAATGTCCTCGCGCGGTATTGCCGCGGCCGCATCACCCTGCAGCCGCTGGCCGATTGCGAAACCCTGCCCGCCGCTCAGCGCCTGACCCTGGCCGCCGCTGAGACCACTACCCTCCGCCACCCGCACGCCTTCGCCCTCTTCTGCCTCCACGGGCAGGGCCTCGTGAACCGGGTCACCTTCCAGCACCCCTTGTCCCTGTCCGACGGCCGCCTCACTCCCGACGAGCTCTTCGTCGCCGGCGAGGCCGCGCGCCGCGGCATTCAGGTCCGCAATTCGAGCGACCGTGAACGCCTCGTCCTGCTTCAGATCCTCGGCGCCGGCGCCGCGCCGCCTACCACGTCCCCATCCGCAGCACCACCGACGTCTTGAACGCCAGCCCGTACTCGAACTCCCGGCCGTTCACCGGCGGCAGCCAGGAACGCTTGTACTCCAGGCTCGCCAGCCGCAACGCCACCGCCGGATTCAAGCGCAAGTCCACCCCGCTCCCCGCCGCCAGCGAAACCCCCTGGTTCTGGTACTTCGTGGTGTACTCCTCTTGCAGAGGCATCTTTTTGCCCAGCCTTGTCGCCTCTGCCATCAGGACGGCCTTCAGCGCCGGGTACATCCGCTCTTCGCTCACTTTCATCCCGCCGACCAGCAAGTGCGCATATGGGCTCCAACGGCTGGCTGGCCTCGGCGTCCATCGTGGTCCCAGCAGGTACGACATCGTGTCCCCGCTCAGGTTCTTTTTCAGGTCCAGCATCTTACAGCCGTACACATCCACCACCATCTGCACGGTGTCTGTCACTCTATACGCCGCCTCGCCTCCTCCGCCAATGCAAGTCAAAGCGCCGGCGCCCTCCCCAAAGAACGTCTGCGGCCGGATCTCAGCGGCGAGTTCCAGCGGCGCTATCCCAAACTGGCCTTGCCGCTCCACCGGCGGTTGCCGCGGCCCGGATATCCGGCCGCCGCGCTCGTCTTCCAGGTAGGACGACAGCAGCGGCGAGTACACTCCCGGCCGGTTGTCCCGCGTCCAGGGCGCCTGCAGCCTCATCATGTTGGCGAACGACCGGCTCGGGTTCAGCCAACCTCGCGCCATCAGCCGCACCACTGGATTCGACACGGCGCGCTCGATGCGCTTGATGACGTATTGATCCAACGCATCCTCCACCAGCATCCACCCCGCCCCTACAACCGGTGTGATCACGTGGTCCACATAGCCCTGTTGCGGGGGCGTCGATTGGATCTTCCCGATCGATGCTTCGCTCACCGGCCCGATCTCAAACTGCATGCTATAGGCCGCCGCAAATGCCGCCGCCCGCGCGCGGGCCTTCCAATAGACGGGATTTTTTCCAAACTCCGCCCTCCGGTAGCTGCGGTCGTTCTGTGCCCAGATGAACCCCGCGGCCGCCCCCTGCATTGGATGCCCGACGTAGTTCACGTAAAACGGATCGCCGTCCGCCCAGCCGTTCAGGTTCGAGGCTGAGTCCAGCCACCCCTTGATGAACGGGCCCTTCAACCCCTCGCGCGTCCCCGGCTCGGTCGCCAGACGGAACGCATGCTGCAGGTTCAAGAAGAAACCGCCCTGCCTGGCCAGTGCACCCCAGTCCACGCCCTGCGGATCGCCCGGCTTCAGCCACGGCTCGCGCCTTTTGGGCGCCGCCACTACCACCGGGCGGACAAACCCAGAAGCCGCGGGCGCTCCCGCCCTTCTCTCGATGTTATCCGATTCCTCGCCCGGGCCCTGGCCCAGGCACGCGCCGCGCCCCAGCAGGCAGAGCAGCGCGCAGAGACAGTACCAGCGCATCGCTCGCATTGATAGTATTATCACCTGATTCTCACCGAGCTATAGATGTCTTCCATCATGTCCTCGTTTCGTTATCGGCGTTACTTTCTGCCGTTCCTGCTCTCGACCATTTCCGCATTCCCTGCCGGGATTCCCCAGTTCAGGCAGGTCGTCGTCTCATCCGGCCTCAAGATGGGCTACCAACTCGTCGCTGTCGACCTGAACAACGATGGCCGCAAAGACCTCATCGTCATCGACGAGCGATCCACCGAACTTGCCTGGTTTGAAAACCCCGGCTGGCAGCGCCACGTCCTGGCCGCCAACGTCCCGCGCGCCATCAACCTCGACTGTTGGGACTACGATGGCGACGGCGTGCCCGAAATCGCCATGGCCCACAACTTCGAGACCAATCCGGAGAAGTCCGCCGGCAACGTGCTCATCCTGAAAGCCGGCCCGGATGTTCGGGCTCCCTGGAACGCCCGCGAAATCGACCGTATCCCCACCGCCCACCGCCTGCGCTGGATCGATCCCCGAGGAGATGGGCGAAAACTCCTGCTCGTTGCGCCGCTGGTGGGCCCGGCGGCACGTCCCCCTGACTACGCCGGCACTGCGCCCATCTACGCCTACCGCCCCGGCCAGTGGAAGCGCGAGCTCATCACCAGCGCCCCGCGCGGCGTCCTCCACAGCATTGCGCCCGTCGCCTGGGGTGGCCGCGGCCAGCGGCTCTTCACCGCCAGCTTCTCCGGGCTGGAACTCTTCACCCCGCACCCGTCCGGCCCCTGGACCGGCGCCCTCATCGCCCCGGGCGATCCCCGCCCCTGCCCCGAATGCGGCAGCAGCGAGGTGAAGACCGGCAAGCTCGGCCGCCATCGCTTCATTGCCGCCATCGAGCCCTGGCACGGCAACCAGGTCGTCGTCTACCTGGAGAGCGGCAAGAAATGGACGCGGGTCGTGCTCGACGACACCATGCTCAACGGCCACGCCCTGGCCGTCGGCGATCTCGATGGCGATGGCCGCGACGAAATCGTCTCCGGTTTTCGTGGCAAGGGCTTCCGCCTCTCCGTCTTCCAGGCGGAAGACAAGCAGGGCGAACGCTGGCGCCGCACCGTGATCGATCCGGACGGCATCGCCGCCGCCGACTGTAAGATCGACGACTTTGACAACGACGGCAAGGCCGACATCGCCTGCAGCGGCGCCTCCACCGGCAACGTCAAGCTCTACCTCAACCTCGGCCCGCGCCGCTGACGCGGCCCTACTGCGGCCGGAACGCCACCGGAACGTTGGTGAAGCTCATCGCCGGATTGAACCGCAATCCCAGCGCCGTCATCCCGCCCGGCTGGTTGCTCTGGAACTCCACGAACCCGCGCCTCCCGCTCAGTACCGGGAACCGCGCATGCATCGAGAACGACGTGTGCCCGTTGGGCGGAAGCTGAATCAGGTCGCGCCCCACCTCGGCGCCCGTGTCGTCGCGCATGATCGCCGTGATCAAGCCCTGTGCATCGGCGCCCAGGTTGACAACCGCCACACCCGTGGAGAAACCGGCCAGGTTGTCGTACGGGACAATCACGCTGGTCTGGATCCTGTTCTCCAGAACCGAGGTGCCCTCCGACTCCGCACCGCTGCCCTGCCGCTGCCGGAAGATCGCGTATCCCGTTACCGGTACCGAGCTCCGCACATCCGCCCAGCCCACTGTCGTCACGGAAACCGCGGCCTCCGTTTCGATCAGCAGCGTGGCGTTTGCCCCCAGCGTCCGGTCCACGGTCGAAGCCGTCACCGTAATGGCGCTTCCGCCCTGCGTCACCGTCATCGGGAGAATCAGCGGCAGGCCGTCCTCTCCCACCAGGTTCACGCGTACCTGCGCTATCGCCGCGTTCAGGTTGGAGAGCGAAATGGTGGTCTTCCATCCGCCGCCCGATGCCAGTTGCGAGATCACCCCGGCCCGCGGGTAGGTGGTCCCCGCCGTCACCGTGATGCTGAAAGGCGCCGTCGTCGACACCCCCGCGTTGTCCGTCAGCCGCACCACGAAGGAGTAGGCGCCCGCCGTGGCCGGCACGCCTGTCAACGCCCCTGCCGCCGAAAGCGCCAGTCCGGGCGGCACGTTGCCTGAGAAGACGGCCCAGGTGTACGGCCCCACTCCCCCGCTGCCGCCGAACGTCAGGAAGTAGTTGCTCCCCGCCGTCGCGTCCGGCAAAGGCGATGTGGTCGTGATGTTGATCCCGGCGTTCACTGTCAATGTGAACGACTGCGTGGCGCTTGTGCCCACGCTGTCGGTCGCCCGCGCCACGAATGTATAAACGCCGCCCGCCCCCGGCGTGCCGCTCAACACGCCGTTCGTCGCCATCGTCACGCCCGGCGGCGGCGCCCCCGTGGCCACGTTCCACGTATAGGGCGCCACGCCGCCCGTCGCCGACAGCGTTTGGAAGTAGAACACGCCGAACGTCCCCACCGGCAACGGCGACGTCGTCACAATCGTGATTGCCGGATTCACCACCAGCGTGAACGTTTGCGTCGCCGATGCCGTGGCTGCATCGGTTACCCTCACTGTGAAACCGTAGCTGCCCGTCGAGATCGGAGTGCCCGCCAGCGCGCCGTTGTTGGCCAGCGCCAGTCCCGGCGGCAGCGTTCCGGCGAACAGCGACCACACATACGGCGCCGTTCCGCCCGTCGCCGTCAGCGTCTGCGAGTAAGTGACGCCCACCGCGCCGCTCGCCAGCGCTGTCGTCGTGATGGAGATTCCAGAGCCCACCGTCAAGGTGAAGTTCATCGTCGCCGAGGTCAGCCCGGCGTCCAGCACCCGCACTCCAAAGTTATAGGCGCCCGCCGCCGTCGGCGTGCCCGTGATGGCGCCGTTGTTGGCCAGGACCAGCCCGGGAGCGAGAATCCCCGACGCCTGCGACCAGGTGTACGGCGCAACGCCGCCCGTGGCCTGGAGCACCAGCGAGTACGCCGCGCCCACCGATGCCGCCGGCAGCGGCGAGGTGGTCGTGATGGCCAGCCCCGTGTTGATCGTCAGCGTAAACGGCTGCGTGACCGATGCCGCCGCGCCGTCTGTCACCCGCACCAGGAAGATGTAGGAGCCCTGCGCCGAAGGCGTGCCCGTCAGCGTCCCGTTGGTCGCCAGAGACAATCCGGGCGGCACCGACCCGCCCGCCAGCGTCCAGACGTATGGCGCCGTGCCGCCCGCCGCCGCGAAAGTCTGGCTATAGACAGCCCCCAACACCCCGTTTATCAGCGGCGAGGTCGTCGTGATGGTCAGCGACGAGCCGATGCTCAGCGAGAACGACTGTGTTGCCGTCGCCGCCGCCGCGTCCGCCACCTGTACCAGGAACGTGTAAGCGCCCGCCAACCCCGGAGTGCCTCCCAGCACGCCTGTCGGCGACATCGTCAGCCCCGGCGGCAGGCTGCCGCCCGTCACCGTCCAGGCATACGGAGGCGTCCCGCCCACCGCCGTCAAAGTCTGCGAGTACGCCACCCCCGGCACGCCGTTCGGCAGCGCCGGAGCCGTCGCGATCGCCAGCCCCGAACCCACCGTCAGGTTGAAGCTCTGCGTCGTCGACAGCGCCAGGTTGTCCGTCACCCGTACCACCATCGTGAAAGAGCCCGGCGAAGCCGGCGTCCCCGAGATCAGTCCGCTGCTGGCCAGCGTCAAGCCCGGAGGCACAGCCCCCGCCGCCAGCGTCCACAGGTATGGCGGAGTGCCGCCGCTGGCCGCCAGCGTCAGCGCGTATTGCACCCCCACCGCCGCGTTCGGCAATTGAGCCGGCGTCGTGATCGCCAGCGCCGAGCCCACCACCAGCGTGAACGCCTGCATCGTCGTCCCCGCGGTGTTGTCGTTCACCCGCAGCACAAAGGTCGAAGTCCCGCCGGTCACCGGCGTGCCGCTCAGCACCCCCAGCGTGCTCAATGCCAGCCCCGGCGGTAAACTGCCGGTCGCCAGCGTCCAGGTGTACGGCGCGGATCCACCCGACGCCGTGAACGTCTGTGAATACGCGATCCCCGGCGTTGCCGCCGGCAGCGTGGCCGGCGTCGTCACCGTGATCGCCGCCATGATCGTCAGGCTTAGCGTGGTCACCGTCGCTCCGGACGCCGAGTCATTCACGCGTACGGAGAAAAGAGACGGCGTGGCTGTCGACGGCGTCCCGCTGATCAGGCCGGTCGCGCTCATCGTCAGCCCCGGCGGCAGCGCGCCTCCCGTGAGCACCCACGTGTACGGCCCCGTACCCCCCGTCGCCCCCAGGTTCGCCGTGTGCGGCGTCCCCACCATCCCGCTCGGCAGCGGCGAGTTCGTCGTGATGGTCAGGCCCGATCCAATGTACAACGTGTAGGACTGATTGGCCGTGGTTCCAATCGCGTCCGTCACCCGCACCGCGAAGATCGAATTCGTGCTCGAAGCCGGCGTACCCGCCAGCGTCCCGGCCGGACTCAGCGCCAGGCCCACCGGCAGTGTGCCGGAGCTCACCGTCCACGTGTAGGGCGCCGTCCCGCCCAGCACGCCAAGAATGACCGAGTAGGGCGCTCCCACCGCCCCATGGGTCAGCGGACTCGGCGTGGTAATGGTCAGCACCGACGCGATGTTGATGACGTAGCTTTGACTCGCTGTCCCCGATGCCGCATCGTTCACCCGCGCAGTGAAGTTGTAGCTCCCGCCCGTTGAGGGAACGCCGCTGATCAGCCCCGCCGGCGACAGCGTCAGCCCCGGCGGCAGACTCCCCGTCGCCACCGTCCATGAATACGGCAGCGTGCCCCCCGCCGCGCTCAATCCCTGGCTGTAGGCCGCGCCCAGCGATCCGTTTGGCAACCCCGGCGTCGTAATCGCCACCCCGGTCGCTGCGCTCATCGTGTACGTCCGGTTTGAAAACGCCGCGGCCCCATCGGTCACCTTCACCGTGAACGTGTAATTCCCTCCCGCCGCCGGTATCCCCGCCAGCGCTCCCGCCGTGGAGAGACTCAGCCCCGCCGGCAGCGGCGTCGCCGGATCCACCGTGAATGTGTACGGCGGCGCGCCGCCGCTGGCGATCAGCGTCGTGCTATACCCGATCCCTACCGCCGCGTTGGCCAGTTGCACCGGCGACGTGATCGCCGGCAGACCCGATGCCGTCACCGTCAGCGAGCCCATGTTCTGCGCCCCGGCCTGCGTGATGCTGGCGTAGTTGCCCGGGTTCGAGAACGCCCCATAGGGGAAGTAGAAGCTGTACGGCGTCGGCGGCGAGCCCGCGTTGCGTACGTCGAACACCACCAGGTCGTACTTCAATTGAGCGTTCGGGAAAATGCCGGCGTCGTCGCAGGCCGGCGCGCAGCTCACCTGCGCCGCCGTCAGCACCGTCGAGGCCGCAATCGGCGCCTGCGCCGTGTACTGGAACGATAACGTCCGCCCGTCCGAACCCACTCCCGTGAAGGAGTAATTGTACGTGGCGCCGCTCACCTGCGCCGCCGCTCCGATTACGAACAGTGCTGTGGCAATTCCGTTGAATGAGTACATTTGGTTCCTCGACCTCGCCATTCCAGTTTCTGGCTGCACGTCTTGCGCCGAACACACTCCGCCTGCCGGCGCGCCAGCGCTTGCCTGCCCATGTGCCGCACGTATCCATCATCATTCCAAGAGCTTACGGCCCAGCCTGCCCTTCCGGGTGCATCCTGCACGCCGCACGGCTCCTGTCCCCTTTCGACTCACCCCCTGCCTTCCCCCGCGCAGGCCCCCTCCCATCTCGTAACCTCCCGCCAATTGCCTTGGACGTTCTTACCGGATCCCTCCACCGTGTCCCTCCGGACACGCCGTGTTCCTCTGAACACAGCCAGAGAAGCAGCTAACACATTCTTTTTCAGTCTCTTACGATCTGGCCCGTGCGGTGCATTCAGGTACCGCATGAAGCACACGGAATCAGCAACAGGACAACTCGCCCGGCTGCTCTCGGTTGCACTCCTCGCCGCCGCCCAGGCGCGCGCCGAAGAGTCGGCCTCCACCGGCCGGCGCATTGTGGTCAGCCTGCCGGACCGCAAGCTGCTGCTGCTGGACGGGGGGCGCGTCGCCAGAGTCTACGATGTCGCCGTCGGCAAACCCTCCACCCCCAGCCCCGTCGGCCGCTTTGAAATCGTCCACCGCATCCCCAATCCCACCTGGTACGGCCGTGACAGGACCGTTCCGCCCGGAGAGGCCAACCCCCTCGGCACCCGCTGGCTCGGCTTGAGCGTGAAAGGCTACGGCATCCACGGCACCAACAAGCCCCAGTCCATCGGCAAGCCCGCCTCAATGGGCTGCATCCGGATGCGCAACAGCGACGTGGAGGAGCTCTTCGAGCTGGTCGGCACAGGCATCCCGGTCGAGTTGTCCGTTGAAAGTTCTGATGGCTTCCTACCCAAAGGAGAACAAACAAATGCTGCTGTTGAAGTATCTGATGATCACCGTGGGAGCGCTGCTGCTCAGCGGAGCCTCGGCCATCCTCGTCTATGACCTCTACCAGGCGCTGCGGGCTCGCCGCCGCGCCGGGCGACCGGACGGCGCGGAACCTGAGCGCCCAGCCCGCTCCCCAGAGCCTCTCCGCTGGCGCATCGCGCTCAAACTCGGCCTGCTGTCGCTCCTCCCCCTGCTCGCGGGCCTCAGCATTCTCGTCGTCCCCAGCGGCTTCGCCGCCATTCGCGTCAGCCAGGTCTCAGGACCCCGGCCCGGCACCCTCTATCCCGGCGTCCACGCCATCGTCCCGTTGATCGAACGCGCCGAACTCTACAACACCCGCGACTCGGTCTTCTCCATCGTTCTCTCCGAGGACCCGAAAAAGTCCCAACCTGGCCTCCGCGCACAAACCAGGGAAGGTCTGACCGTCGGGCTGGCCGTGGCCCTGCGTTACCGCCTCGATCCCTCCCGCCTCTACGCCATCCACACCAGTCTTCCCGAGGATGCCGGCGAGCAGGTGGTCGCGCCCATCGTTGCCAGCGCCTTTCGTGAGACCAGCACCAACTTCGGCGTGCGCGAGCTCTTCTCCACCAAGCGTGAGGAGGTTCGCCTTGCGGCCGCCGCCACCATCAGCCGCCGTCTGGCCTCCGATGGCCTCCTGGTGAAAGAGGTCATCCTGCGCGACGTCCAGTTGCCGCTGGAATACTCCCGCGGTCTGGAAGCCATGCTCCTCAGGGAGCAGCAGAACGAACGGCTGACCGTTGAACTCGTGGCCAAGGAGAAGGAGGTCAAGGTCGCCCAAATGGAGGCCTCCTCCCAGAAGGAAATCGCCATCAAACAGGCCGAGGGCATGGCGCAGGCCAAGTTGCTTGATAGCCGCGCCGAACTCGAGCGCCTCAAACTCATGGCCGAGGCGGAGGAAAACAAGATCCGCCGCGTCGCCAACGCCAACTCCGAGAAGCTCCGCCTCGAGGCCGAAGTGCTGAAACAGAACCCCATGCTCATCCAGAAGATCATCGCCGAGCGTCTCTCCGACAAGGTGCAGATCATGATGATCCCCGCCGACGTGAAGAACTTCTTCGCCACCGACGTCCTTCGCGGTGCGATGATGCCCTCCATGGCCAGGTAAGCCTCCCGCGCGGCGGTTCGCCGCCGCGCGGAGTTCTGGTATTATTCGTGCGTCGATGCGAAAACTCGCCGCTCTTTTCCTTCTATTGGCGTTGTGCGCCGGCGCCGTCACTCTGGACGACGCCGTTCTCGCCCTGGCCCGCAAGGTGCAGGCCCGCCTGGCGCCCGGCGCCGTGGTGCGCATCTCCTCGCGCAACCTCTCCAGCCTCGGCGCCGCCGAAGCGGGCCGCGCCCAGGCCACGCTCGAACGCGCTCTGCGCCGGCGCCCCGCTCGCCAGTCGCCCCAGGCCGAACTCCGCTTCACCCTCGGCGAGAACGTTCGCGAAATCATGCTGGTGGCTGAAATCATGCAAAACGAGGCGAGCGATGTGGTCATGGTCCCCTGGCGGCCGGAGGCGCCGCCGCGCCGGGTCCTGCCCGTTCTGGCCCGCCGCCTCCTCTGGGAACAGGAGCGCCCGATGCTGGATGTCGCCCTGGCCGAGGATCGCATGTTGGTGCTGGAAACCGATGCCCTCTACCTCTTCGAGCGCCGCCCCAACGGCTGGGAGCCCGCCGCTTCCCGCGCCATCGACGCTCCACCCGCCCGCGATCCCCGCGGCCGCATCGAACTCGACGGCCCGGCGCTCGCCGTCTTCCTGCCCGGTACCACGTGCCGCGGCGCCTGGAAGCCCGCTCTCGACCTGAAGTGTGAAGCCAGGCCAGCCGAGTTCTCCCAGAACGGCGAAGCGATGCGCTTCGTCCGCGGCCGCAACACCCTGGAGGCAAACCTCTGGCCTCCCTTCTACTCCTATGCGCGCCTCGACACCGCCGCCCGCGCCCTCCACGTTCTCGCCGAAACCGACGGCCGCGCCCACCTCTACGACGACGCCCGCAAGCCCCTCGGCGTCATCGACGAATGGGATGGCGACCTCGCCGCTGCCTGCGACGGTCGCATCCTCGCCGTTCGCAACACCTCCGTCGCGGCTTACTCCCTCTCCGAAGCCAGGCCCGTCGCGGCCTCCGAGCCCGTGGAGTTCCCAGGCCCCGTCTCCGCCTTATGGCCTGCGCCCGGCGGCGCCGTGGTGATCGTGCGCGTTCTCAACTCAGGAAGGTATGCGGCCTACAGCCTCACTCTCGATTGCGGCCGTTAGCCTCCTGCTGGCCGCGGCTCTCCCCGGCGCGGCCGCCCGGCCGCGCTTCGGCGGCACGCTGCGCCTCTCCACCCGCGCCGTCATCACGACTCTCGACCCGGCACATCAGCCCGTCGGCCCGCTGGCTCTGGCCACGAAATCGAGCCTCGCCGGCCATGTCTTCGAAACGCTCGTCAAGCTGGACTGGCGCGGCGACCCGCAGCCTCACCTGGCCACCGGCTGGACCCACGAGCCGGCCCAGAAGCGCTGGGTCTTTGCCGCCCGCCCCAAGGTGCTCTTCCACAACGGCGCCCGCTGGGAGCCGGCCGGCAGCGTCATCCACATGCCTGACGACAGGCCCATCGCCGACATCCTCCGCGAACTCTCGCACCCGCGTAGCGCCATCGTCCTCCGCCTGCCCGACGGCTCCCTCGCCGGCACCGGACCCTTCCGCCTGGCGCAATTCGAGGCTGGTAAGGCCGTGACGCTGGCCGCCTTCGACAACTACTGGGCTGGGCGGCCCTTTCTCGACTCTGTCGAACTGCGCATGGGCCGCTCCCTCCGCGACCAGGCCCTGGACCTCGAGCTCGGCAACGCCGACCTCGCCGAGCTCAGCCTCGCCGACGTGCGCCGCGCGCGCCAGCGCGGCGCGCGCCTCGCCGTCTCCGCGCCCGTCGAGGTGCTGGCTCTCGCCTTCGACCGCGCACGCCAGTTCCCTGAAGCCCTCCGCCATGCCCTCGCCCTGGCCCTCGACCGCCCGGCCATCCAAAGCGTCCTCCTGCAGAAGATGGGCGACGCCAGCGCGGTCCTTCTCCCGCAGTGGTTGACCGGCTACGCCTTCGTCTTCCCCGCCGCCCGCGACCTTCCCGCTGCCCGCCTGTTGACCTCATCGTCGCCGCCCCTCGATTTCAGCTACGACCGCCTGGACCCTCTCCTCCGCGCCGTCGCCGAGCGCATCATTCTCAACGCCGCCGAAGCCGGCCTCACCCTCAAGTCGAGCCCCGGTCCGGCCGCGGTGCGCCTGCTCGCCCTCCGCGTTACCTCCACCGATCCGGTGCTCGCGCTCGAGGACCTCGCCCCCATGCTTGGCGCGCCTCCTGCCCAGAAGGCCGATGCCTTCGACCGCGAGCGCGCCGCGCTGGAAGCCTTCTACCTCATCCCCATCGTCCACCTGCCCGCCTGCTATGAGCTGGGCCCGCGCGTGCAAGGCTGGATCGGCGCTCCTTGGGTTGCCTCCGGACGCTGGGACCTGGCCGCCGTCTGGCTCGCGGAGGACCGGCCGTGACCTTCCGCACCAAGCTTCTGCTCATTACCTCCCTCACCGTCGCCGGCGCTGTCGCCCTCGCCACCGGCGCCGTCTCCCTCTGGACCCGCCTCACCTTCGAGCGCCTCGATCTCGAGCGCCGGCAGTCCCTCCTCGCCAAGTTCCAGCACGATCTCGCCGCCCGTGGCGATGATGTCGCCCGCCGCGTCGCTCGCGCCGCCGCCACACCCGTCGCTCTGCGCGCCGCCGCCGAGGCGGCCCGTCCGAGTCCCGACTATTCCCTCCTGCTCGACGACGCCCGCACCCTCGCCGAAGCGCAAGGCCTCGACTTTCTCGATCTCCTCCAGCAGGACCTCTCCGTCATCTCCTCCGCGCACGCGCCCGCCCGCTTCGGCTATCGCAGCGACTGGCTCTCCACCCCGCCCAGCCAGCAGGCCGCCGGCGCCTTTCTCTCCCGCATTCCCCTGCCCGAAGGCAGCGCCGGCGCGCTCGCCGCCGTCTGTCCCGCCGGCGGCGGTGAACGGAAGATCTACCTGGCCGGCGCCCAGCGTCTCGACCAGGCCTTTCTGGCTTCGCTCGAAACCGCGCCCGGCATGCGCGCCATGCTCTGGTTCTCGCCTACCGAGGTGCTGGACTCCAGCGGCCCCGTGCGCCAGGCCGAACGCCTCGCCCCGCTCGTCGCCCGAGTCCAGCGCTCCGGCCGCGAGGAGAGCGGCGTGGTTGAGTGGCGCCCCGGCGATGAAGGCGCCGAAGCTATCCAGGCGCTGCCCTTCCTGCGCGACGGCCGGCTGCTCGGCATCCTCCTCGTCGCCACTCCGCTCCGCGAGCAACTCCGCCTCCAGCGCTCCATCCTTTACACCGGCTTGCTCGTCGGCGCCTCCGGCATCCTGCTCGGCCTCCTCATCGGCTGGTGGACCACGGCCCGCGTCACCAGTCCCGTCAAGCTCCTCGCCGCCGGCGCGCGCGCCGTGGCCGGTGGGGACTGGAGCGCCCGCGTGCCAGTCGCCTCCGCCGACGAAATCGGCGAGCTGGCCCAAGCCTTCAACCGGATGACGGCGCAACTCGTGGAGCAGCGCGACCGCACCGTCCAGGCCGAGCGTGTCGCAGCCTGGCGCGAGCTCGCCCGCCGCCTCGCTCATGAGCTGAAGAACCCCCTCTTCCCCCTCCAGATCACCGTCGAGAACCTCCGCAAGGCCCGCCAGCAGAACTCCCCCGAGTTCGACGAGGTTTTCCACGAATCCACCGCCACATTGCTGGCCGAGCTGGCCAACCTGCGCACCATCATTGGACGCTTCAGCGACTTCGCCAAAATGCCCGTGCCGCACCTGGAGCCCATCGACGTCAACGAAGTGGTCCGCGGCGTCGTGCAGCTCTTCACTCCCCAACTCGCCGCCGCCGCCTCGCCCATTGATGCCGTCGTCGAGCTCCCCGCCCAGCCCCTGGAAGCCATGGCGGACCGCGAACAGCTCGGCCGCGCCCTCAATAACCTCGTCCTCAATGCCATGGACGCCATGCCCGCCGGAGGCACTCTCACCATTCGCGCTGCTTCCGGCGACGGCGGCGGCGTCTCCATCCAGGTCTCCGACACCGGCCAGGGCCTCACCCCCGAGGAGTGCGAGCGCCTCTTCACCCCCTACTACACCACCAAACGCCACGGCACCGGCCTCGGCCTCGCCATCGTGCAGAGTGTCGTCAGCGACCATCACGGTAAGATCGCGGTGTGGAGCGAACCCGGCCGGGGCGCTACGTTTACCATCGTCCTGCCGGCCCGGAGTGACCTATGAGCCAGGTGCTGATTGTCGACGACGACCCCAACACGCTCGCCTCGCTCGCCCGCGCCTTCCGCCTCGCCGGCCACCAGACCGTCACCGCCGGCGGCGCCGCCGAAGCCCTCGCCGCGCTTCAGTCACACTCCTTTGACCTGATCCTCTCCGACGTCGTGATGCCCGATACCGGCGGCATCGCCCTGCTCGAGCAGATCCGTGCCCTCGGCGTCGCCACGCCCGTGGTCATGATCTCCGGACAGGCCACCCTCGACATGGCCGTGCGCGCCACCCGCCTCGGCGCCCTTGATTTTCTGGAGAAGCCCGTCTCCAGCGAGAAGCTCCTGCTGACGCTCGAAAACGCCGCCCGCCTCTCGCGCCTGGAGGCCGAAAACCGCGACCTGCGCCGCCGCGTCGGCCGCCACGAGATCGTCTGGCGCAGCGACGCCATGCGCCGCACCATGGACCAGGTGGGCCGTGTCGCCGCCGGCCAATCCCGCGTCTGCATCCTCGGCGAAACCGGCACCGGCAAGGAGCTCATCGCCCGCGCCATCCACGACGGCAGCGCCCGCCGCTCTGGACCCTTCGTCACCGTCAACTGCGCCGCCGTGCCGCAGGAGCTGATCGAGTCCGAGCTCTTCGGCCATGAGAAGGGCTCCTTCACCGGCGCCGCCGCGCGCCACCTCGGCAAGTTCGAGCAGGCCCACGGCGGGACCCTCTTCCTCGACGAAATCGGCGACATGCCCGCCCAGATGCAGGCCAAGTTCCTGCGCGTCCTCGAAGAGGGCGAAATCGAACGCGTCGGCGGCGGCCGCCCCGTCCGTGTCGACGTCCGCGTCGTCGTCGCCACCCACCGCGACCTCGCCGAGCTCGTCAAGAGCGGCAGTTTCCGCCAGGACCTCTTCCACCGCGTCTACGTCATCCCCCTCCTCCTGCCGCCATTGCGCGACCGCCACGGCGACGTCGCCGCCCTGGTCGAGCACTTCGCCCGCCACATCGGCGAGGTCAACGGCTGGCGCGCCAAGGCCTTCTCCCCACAAGCCATCCGCGCCCTCGAGAGTTACTCCTGGCCCGGCAACGTCCGCGAACTCCGCAACGCGGTCGAACGTGCACTGCTGCTGGCCGGCGACGAAGTCGACGAGCAGACCGTGCTGCTCTGCCTGCCGCGCCAGTCCCCCTCCGCCCCCTCCGCCGGCGCCCTCGCCGCCCGCGTCGACGCTTTCGAACGTGAGACCATCCTGCTCGAACTCAAGCTCAACGCCAACAGCATGGCCGCCACCGCCCGCGCCCTCGGCCTGGAACGCAGCCACCTCTACAAAAAATGCGCCCAGCTCGGCATAGCCCTCGACAGCGCCCGCGGCGGCTGAGCCGGCGTACCAACCGGCCAAGTCTTGCTTGCGGAGCGATCCAAGCTTCATGTGCTGACCGTCCAAGTGCTTTCTGTTGCGGGCCGAGGTTTCTCTGTTTCGCTCAAGATCCAGACAACCAGAGTCGCAACAGAATCGGTGCCAATTCCGCGAGAGCTCCTGCTGGGACGATCCGACGCCTGGTGGCGCATAATGGGCGTCAGAGCCAATCGCCGCGGACTGCCGATGGGTCCCAATTCGTAAACTGCTTCTCAGTACGGTCAATTGAGCTATGAACGACCCACACGTTGAATGGCTCGAATATGAACTTGAAGCCGGATGGGAGTTTGACAAGCCACCATCCCTGCCCTGGACGACAGCCGTATTCCACGCGACCCTCGGCAACGGCATCCTCCGAGTGGAATTATTAGAACACTATGCAACGGAACTCGACGCGAAGGCAGCAGTTGAGCCATTCCTGCAGTCCTGGGAACTCGACGTAGCCCTCACTTGCGGGCGGCGGGAAATGACTTTCGCCTACAAGCACGCGAGCGTCGTGGACCGCAATCCACCGCCGCCCGGCGTCCCCATCATCGGCATGGCAGCAACCAGCATGGGCCGCGCGTCCATGTCCGCAACAGGCACTGTCACCAGGACCACATATCCCCTCCCCCCAACCAACTTCAAGGCCGATCCTGACGTCCTCACTCTTTGGGGCCGTTACGAAGGTTACAAGGCAGGACTTGAGCCGCTAGCCTCCATGGCCTACTTCTGCTTCACCCTCTTGGCAAGTCGACATGGGAAAGTTGGGGCCGTGAGCAAGGCACTTGCGGTCAGCCAGCCCGTACTCCGGAAGATCAGCGAATTGAGTACCACCCGTGGAGACGCCTCCACCGCACGAAAAATGACGCCGGACATCACTCCATTCGCGACAGCAGAAACACAATGGTTGGACGCCGCACTTCGGGCCATTATCCGCCGCGTCGGCGAAACCGCCGCAGGACACAAGGCTCCGCAACTCACCTTCAGCAATCTGCCACCGCTCGAGATCTCCCAAGGAAAAACGTGAGGAGACTGTCAGTCCTGAGCAATCATCGACGGACATCATGAACAAGACGAAGGTGGACCTGCCCAACCTGATCATCTATCGCGGCGCAGCCGCATCCGTAGAGTCAGCGCCGCCCCCTCCGCCGGCACGCTCACCGCCCGCGCCCTCGGCCTGGAACGCAGCCACCTCTACAAAAAGTGCGCCCAGCTCGACAGCGCCCGCGGCGGCTGAGCCGGCCCTGACGCTCCAGTTCGATACGTCACGTCCACTGGCTTGCCTCTGCTGTTGGGCAGCCCGTCAACTCCGGATGCTGAAGCCTGCGGCTGACGCCCGGCGGCACGCGGCCTCTACGGAGGCGCCGAGTTCCGCCTCAAACGCCGTTTCCTACTTGTTGGCGTGTACCTTCGGCCGATTGGTGAACGAACTGTCCGCGTCCACCTCGAAAGTGGATCCTGGCAGCGTAGCCGGGTCGTAGCCCGCGCCGGAGATGCGGTTCGCGATGATCTTGTCGTTGTTCCCCACATCCGAGACGCCCGCCTGATAGATGTACCCGTTCGTCACGGCGTTGTTCTGGATCGTGTTGTTCACCACTTTGATGTTCGTGGCTGCTGCAGGCGCGCTCCAGTCCGCCTCGTATTGGCTGATGAACACGCCGACATCGTTACCATCCAACTCGTTTTGGCTGATGTCCACGCCGATGCAGAAGGCCCCGCCGTAGCCGGGCCCGCCGACCACGATGATGCCGCCGGAAACCGTACTGCTACCGGTGTATGAGTTCCCCGTTACCTGGTTCCTCTTCACCAGCGCACTCGCGCCATAGCCGACCTGAATGCCGTTCCGGGCGATATATCCCACTGGACCGGCTCCGGCTACCACGTTGTCCGTCACGCTGCCGTCGGCGTTCCCGTTCACGACGATGCCCGTCTTTTGGTAGTTGATGACCACATTGCCATCTATCGTGACGTGAAGCGTTCTCGGATTCGAACCGAAATTGCGCACCTCGATGCCGTTCCCTTCTTGACAGCCGCTCGCTCCCTGATTGATATTCATGACGCGATTGTCAGTGATGCGGCCGGAGGCGCCGTCGAAGAGGATGCCGCGCAGCCTGTTGCCGCCCGCGTCGCACACATTTGCCAGACCGCTGGTGGCAATCGTCAAATGAGTGACGTTCGCGCTCGCTCCGCCGTTCTGAATCACTCCGCCCACGAAATGTCCGCCGGCGGGATCTTTCGCTGTGATGGTATGGCCCGCGCCATCGAGCGTGAAGCCGTTTGGGACGATGATGGATGCGTCGGTATTGCAATCCGAGTTCAGCGTCATGGTTGTTCTTGAAATGGTGAATGTGCAGTCGGTGGCCGCCAGGCCAAAACCGGGCATCATCAGGACCAGTGCCGCCGCAAGCCAGATAATTCCACGAAGTCCAATAGTTGACATCTTGTCTCCTGTGCCCAGGAGTATAGATCAATGGAGCATGGGGGGCAACGCCTCTCTGTGCCGGAAAGTCCTGGTACTTCCAGGACTCCATGCCATAGTTCTGTTTTCACACCCACTCGTCCTCTCCACCCCCGCCCGCAGCGTCGTGCCTGTTGCATTGTTCAGGCGAATACCCTGGCCGGATATTGGAGCGGGAGACGGGGATCTACGGGCGGCGTTCAGAGTCATCGGCGTGGCCCGTGGGAATGGCGCGTTTCGGGAAGGTCTGGCTGCGGCTGCGCATCGCGCAGCTTTTGGGGAGGATGGCCACGCGGTAAAGTCGAAACTATGCGCAGACGGGACTTCCTGATGGCCGCCCCAGCCGCCGCGGCCATGGCCCGCGAGCCCCAGCCCTTCGGAGCCCTGCCGTCCCAGAGGCAGCTCCTGTGGCACGAGCTGGAGATCTACAGCTTCCTCCACTTCACGACCAACACCTTTACCGACAAGGAGTGGGGCTACGGCGACGAAGATCCCGCCATCTTCAATCCCACCGAGTTCGACGCCGGCGCCATCGTCAGCGGCTTGAAGGCCGGCGGAATGAAAGGCGTCATCCTTACCTGCAAACACCACGACGGCTTCTGCCTCTGGCCAACCAAGACCACTGATCACTCCGTGCGCCAAAGCACATGGCGCGGCGGGGCCGGCGACGTGGTCAAAGAAATCTCGCAGGCCGCCGCCAAAGCAGGACTGAAGTTCGGCGTCTACCTGTCGCCGTGGGACCGCAACTGCGCCCTCTACGCGCGTCCGGAGTACGTCGAAATCTACCGCGCCCAGTTACGCGAGCTGCTCACCTGGTACGGGCCCGTCTACGAGGTCTGGCACGACGGCGCCAACGGCGGCGACGGCTACTACGGCGGCGCCCGCGAGAAGCGCCGCATCGACAAGAAGACCTACTACCAGTGGCCCAAGACCTGGGAGATGGTGCGGCAGTTGCAGCCCGATGCAGTCATCTTCAGCGACGTCGGGCCGGACATCCGCTGGGTCGGCAACGAGCGCGGCATCGCCGGCGAGACATGCTGGGCCACTTTCGACCCGCTGGGCGAGGACGGCGGCCCTGCCTCGCCCGGCGACGTCAAGACAAAGGATTCCACCCCCGGCCACAGGAACGGCAACCGCTGGCTCCCGGCCGAGTGCGACGTCTCCATCCGCCCCGGCTGGTTCTGGCACGAGAAGGAGAACGCCCGCGTGAAGACGCCGCCTCAGTTGATGGACCTCTACTACAAGTCGGTGGGCCGCGGCGCGAGCTTCCTGCTCAATGTGCCGCCCGACCGCCGCGGCCTGCTGCACGAGAACGACGTGGCGTCGCTGAAGGGGCTCGGCGACATGCTGCGCGGGACGTTTCGCGAGAACCTCGCCGCCCGCGCGAAGTGGCGCGCCTCCAACCTCCGCGATAAACAACATGGACCCGCCAAGCTGACCGACGGCGTCTCCTCCACCTTTTGGGCAACAGCGGACGGTGTCCTGGACGCCTCGGCCGAAGCCGACCTCGGACGCGCCGCCGCCTTCGACGTCATCCGCCTCCGCGAGAACATCCGTCTCGGCCAGCGGCTGGACTCCTTCGCCGTCGATGCGTGGAAGGACGGCGCCTGGGCCGAGATCGCCCAAGGCACAAGCGTGGGCGCCTGCCGCCTGGTGAAGCTGGCGCAACCCGTGGAAACGCGCAAGCTCAGGCTGCGCGTCAAAGGCTCGGCCAGCCCGGCCCTCACCGAGTTCGGACTCTACTGCGAAACCGCCGTTGGCTGACCGCCGCCCTTCGTCATCGCGACCGCACCGTCAGGATCACCCGCCGGTACGACGTCAGCCGCGGCACCCCCTCGTCGGTTACCTCCACGATCACGTGCGCCGTCCCCGCGCCGGAGCAACGGCCGCGCCCCGCCATCCACTGCGGCCGGCACACCGCCGTGGGAGTCACCACGGCCTTCGGCCCATCGGACCCGGCAATCGTCGCCGCCGCCAGGTTTGCTCCCGTCGATCCCGCCTCCCCGTAGTGGAACCACCGGTAATGCAGCGTGTGGCCGTCCGGGTCGCGGCTCTCTCCAGCGTCCAACGCCACCGGCCGCCCCACCTCCGCGTCGATCAGAATCGGAGCGGTGCCCCCCTGCCCGTTCACCACTACAACGGGATTGTGGTTGGCACGCCGGTAGTCGGCCACAGTCCAGTCCATCCGCGCGGCGAACTCGTTCTGGTACGCCTCCCGCCAGCGCCAAATTGTGGCATGGTCGGAGGTGTACTCCTGCCCGTCGGCGCCGCGCACCGTATCCTGCGAGGTGACCCGCGAAAACAGGTTGCCGCCCTGCGTCCAGATGGCCCGCGTCTCGCCCCGCGGCTGGCGGTAGACGTAGCGCCCGCCCCAACCGCCCCAGTCCGGCCGGCGGAATGCGTTCAGCCCGTTGTCGAGTAACCCCAGGAACGACGGCGTGTCGCCCTCCATGATGAAGGCGAACCGCGGGTACACCTTGCCCAGCGGTCCCTTGCTGCGGACGTTCGCATCCAGCCACTCGTTGGTTACCGTGCGTCCGTCGGCGCCAGCGCAGTTCCGGTAGTAGACGTCGCCGCTGATGCCGGTCCAGGTCGCGTAATAGTAGTCGTCGCTGTTCTGCGCCGAGGGCAACACAATGTATTGGAGCCCCGGGAACACGCGCCGGATCCACGCCCCGGCGTCGTCCTGGTCCGAGATCGAATACACCCTCAGCTTCCCCACCAACCGGCTCACCTCCTCCGGCGTCCGTGTGGCGCGCAACTCGATCAGCGCCTGCGCCAGCGTGTTGGCCCCGCCCCACAGGCAGATCCACAAGGGACGCGCCTCCTCGCGTTCGACGGCGCGGATCAGCGCCTTTGCGCCTTCCGAGCTCAGTCCGGCCCCTGTCGATGCCATCCCGTAGCCCGCCTGCCCGGAATACACGCGCCCGGCGAGCTCTTCCCCCGTCGGCCAGCCTCCGGCATGAAGCAGCAGGTTGGGCCGCACCTGAGTGTAGGCTTGAACCAGATCTCGCATCGTCTCCGGGCGCACCACCGCTCTCTGCCATACCGACGTCGTCGCCACCAGTCCCTCGATGTCGAGTTGATTTGCGTAGACCAGCAGCCTCACCAGCGACATCTGGTCGTCCGGCTCATTGCCGATGTCGCTGAGCACCATCACCCGCGGGCGTCCGGTAAAGTCGTCTGCCGGGGGCGCGGCCTGGCCCGCGGCCAGGGCGCTGAACAGCACCCAGGCTGAGGCCGGAACGAAGGCCTTCCCCCATGTCCTCGACCAAGAAGACCTGCTCATCAATTGCCGCTCCTTCGCCAGGCAAGCGAAGGCAAGCCCGCCCGCCGGCGCTCTGAACAGCATACTGCGCCGCCTCCCCGAAAGGCGCGACGCAGACTCGCTACCCGTCGGCAGGTCTTACCGGATGGTCACCAGTTTGCTGCCCAGCGACTCGTACCCGAAGAAGGCGGCGTCCAGGCCAGTCGCCCGACTGTACCAAGAATTGCAGCTTGGCTCAGTCTTAGCAGTACTAAACTAATGGTTTGTGCATAAATAACCGCTTCATCCAAGCTGGAGTTTATGGTAGCGTTGATTGATGGCTGGCGATGCGGAGAGCATTCAGCGGCGTTACCGGGACTTGTCGCCCGTTCTTGACGAACAGGGCCTGCGTCGCTTTGTCGCCACCGAAGCGCGGGCCTACGGGTATGGCGGCG
>JACRBC010000116.1 GCA_016213245.1 Candidatus Solibacter usitatus
CCGTTCAAGGCGCCGGTCTCTTTCATCCACTGGACGTGCTGGGGGGAAGGATCCTCCGCAGCCAATAGAGAGGGGACGGCCGCGAGGGCCAGGGATAGGAGTAGTGTTTGCATCCTCATGGTGGGTTGAAAGGTAGACGGCTCAGGGCGGCGTTGAGGTTACCTATTTCTTGACGGCGTGGTCTAGTAAAGGGCTCTCAGGCGGGGAGGAACGCCCTCAACGCCGAGGGGATCGAGAAGCGCGCGGGCGCCGCGGGCCATGAGGTCGAGATCGGTGGGGCACTGGAAGAGGAGGAAGCCCTGCTCCATGTACTCGCGGACCTGCTCGGGGGAGGAGGAGGGGCGGCCGAGGAACTTGCCGTGGCGTTTGGCCGCGGCGGCGATGCGGCCAATAGCGGCGCGGTGCGCCGGGGCGCCCTGTTCGCCGCGCAGTCCCATGGAGAAGGAGAGGTCCCAGGCGCCGATGAAGATGACGTCGACGCCGGGGGTGGCGGCGATTTCTTCGATTTGTTCGACGGCGGCGGCCTCCTCGACAACGCAGATGGTGGTGACGTTGGCGTCGGCGGAATCGTAGTAGTTGCCGGGCTCGGGCCAGGTACGGGCGGCGGCGCCGGCACCGGAGCCGCGCAGCCCCACGGGCGGGTAGTGGCAGGCCTGGGCGGCGCGCCGGGCGAGGTCCGGGGTGGTGGTGAAGGGAAAGATGACGCCGGAGACGCCCTGGTCGAGGACGCGTTTGGCGGTCCAGAGCTCGTTGACGGGCACGCGGGCGAAGACCTGCGCGGGGAGGCCGCAAGTGGCCAGCACGATGGTGCGGAGAGACTCCAGGGTGACGGGCGAATGTTCCATCTCGACCCAGAGGAAGTGGAAGCCGAGGGTGGCCAGCACGGCGGCGGACTCCGCCGAAGGGGTGGTCACGGTGGCGGCGAAGACGGGCTGGCCCGCGCGGAGGCGGGCCAGCACGGGGAATGGGGTAGCGGGCATCACAGGAGGGATGAGAGGTCAGAACAGGCGATGTTCTGGGATTCGGCGACCGCCGGATAGGTGCAGTGGCCCTTGAAGGTGTTGACGCCGAGAGCGAGCGCCGGGTTGGCGGCGATGGCTTTTTCGGGGCCCTTGTTGGCGAGTTGGAGCAGGTAGGGCAGGGTGGCGTTATTGAGGCCGTAGGTGGAGGTATGCGGCACGGCGGCGGGCATATTGGAGACGCAGTAGTGGAGCACGTTGTCGACGTAGTAAACGGGGTCGGTGTGGGTGGTGGCGTGCGAGGTTTCGCAGCAGCCGCCCTGGTCGATGGCGACGTCGACGATGACGGAGCCGCGCTTCATGAGAGGGATCATGTCGCGGCGGACGAGTTTGGGTGCGGAGGCGCCGGGGATGAGCACGGCGCCGATGACGAGATCGGCCAGGCGCAGGGACTCGCGGATGGTCCAGAGGTTGGAGGCCAGCGTGATGACGCCGCCGTTATAGATGTCGTCGAGCTCGCGCAGCCGGTTGAGGTTCTTGTCGATGATGGTGACGTTGGCGCCGAGGCCATGGGCCATCTTGGCGGCGTTGTGGCCGACGATGCCGCCGCCGAGCACGACGACGTTGGCGGGGGAGACGCCGGGGATACCGCCGAGCAGCACGCCGCGGCCGCCGTTGGGAGCTTCGAGATACTGGGCGCCTACTTGAACGGACATGCGGCCGGCGACCTCGCTCATGGGCGTGAGCAGCGGCAGGGAGCCGTCTTTTTCCTGAATGGTCTCGTAGGCGACGCCGGTGACTCCGGACTCCATCAGTTTCTGGGTGAGTTCGGGCAGCGGGGCCAGATGGAGGTAGGTGAAGAGGGTGAGTCCCTTGCGGAAGTAACCATATTCGGACGGTTGAGGCTCCTTCACCTTGATGACGATGTCGGCCGCACCCCATACATCTGCGGCAGTGGGTACTACGCGGGCACCGGCTTCGAGGTACTCCTCGTCAGTGATCGAGGAGAGGCTGCCGGCACGGGTTTGGACGACGACTTGATGACCCGCCTCCAGCAGCGCGGTAACGCCGTGGGGAACGAGCCCGACCCGGGATTCATGGTCTTTGACTTCGCGGGGAACGCCGATGATCATTGCTGTTTTCCTTCCGTAGCCGCCTTTTCAGCGGAGGCGGCGGGCTGTGGCGGGGGTTCCCGCCGCGGCCCG
Organism: Candidatus Solibacter usitatus; assembly: GCA_016213245.1. Lineage (GTDB taxonomy): Bacteria > Acidobacteriota > Terriglobia > Bryobacterales > Bryobacteraceae > Paludibaculum > Paludibaculum usitatum_A. The sequence continues at coordinate 2,165 of JACRBC010000116.1, forward strand.
AGCCCCAAGGCGATGAGAGTGAGCGAATCGAGCTTGCCGCGCCCGGACAAGTTGTTGATGTTCTGGTCTTCCTGGAACTTCTTGAGGGCATCCACCGATTGCGGACCCCAGACGCCGCTGACGTCGAGTGGATACCCTTTGTCAGACAGAGCCTGCTGGATCTCGCGCACACGCTGCTGGTCGGGTTGCTGCTGGGTGGCAGGGCGCCGGGAGCGTGCCTGGGTGGTCCGGGAGGATTTCTTCGCGCTTTGCTTCGACGCAGCCTTCTTTGACGCACTCTGGGGCTGGGCGCCCTTGGTGGAAGCCGGGGCCTTTGGCGGGGTCTTTACCGGCGCCTTTGCCGGGGCGGACTTCTGCTGGGTAGCAGAGGTGGAGGAGAAAAAGAGTGCGGGAAGCAGCGCGAAGAGAACCAACAGCAGACGGGGCAGCTTCACGATAGAAGCATAGCAAACCCCGGACAAGGGCAAAATCACATTGGGGAGGATGCCAGGAGGTTTGGGGGAGTGGGAGGGGGGCGGATGGGGGAAAGTCCCTCCCACTCCTGGCGGGTGGTGGAGATTCAAATATAGCAGGAGGTTTGCAAGATTGCAAGGTGTCGAGAAAAAAACTTTCTGAGCCGGCCGCTTGTGGCGCGATCAGACTGGATCCATTGGGTTTACAGGTGAATGGCGGCGGACGAAAGACGGATGAGGAGGCCGGGGGAACAAAAAACGTAGAGGCGAGCCGCCCTTTTCGAGGCCAGCCCACCCCAAGGTGGGGGAGGAGTAGCCAGATGCGAGCGCCGGGGAGAAGACTACCGCGGCCAGCGCTGGGCCAGGGGTGGGAAGGGCGGGAAGGCCATGTGCGGTTCGGCCTGGTACCAGTAGGCAACCGAGGCGATGTCGTCGGCCAGCGGCTGATAGCGGCGGGTGGGCCACCAGCCGAGGGCCTGGATGGTGAGTTTGAGGTCCTTGTGGAAGGCGACGGGGTCGAGGATGTGCCAGCGGTAGAGGCTCCACTTGGGGGGGCCGTCTTTGCCTTTGTGGTCCAGAGTACTGCCGACGTAGGGGGTGGAGAAGACCTCGGGGAAGCCGTAGCTGCCGCCGAAGTAGTCCTCGGTGCCGGTGCCGGCGAGGGTGGGGAACTTGGTGTCGCCATCGATATAGAACTTGACCTCGCCTTCGCCGAACCAGCCGTCGGAGAGCTGGGTCCAGGCCAGGAAGGTGCCGACGTAGCGGCCCTCGCCCTTGGCTTCGAGGATGGTGTAGTCAGGGTTCTTGCGATCGGTGACGGCACGGCGCCACTGGGCGTGGAAGTAGCCGGCATCGGCGGGGACGGTCTGCTCGGAGTAGTCGATTTGCCAGGTGAGGAGGTCGAGCTCCTTGTCGGAGTCGTTGGTGAAGGTGGCGCGGGCGGACTTGCGGAAGGGCATGGGCCAGTAGCAGTTGAGGGCGGACTTGGGCAGGACGACGACGGCGGCGGAGTTGACGCGGGCAAAGAGGTCGTGGCCAACGGCGAAGAAATCGGTCATGGGGACTTCAACCGACGGGGCAGGCTCGCCGTCCCAGTAGAAGCGCAGGACGGAGGCGCGGCCGTTGCCGCGAAAATCGGGGGCGGTGGCCATCCAGATGTGCTGGATGACGCCCGGTCCGGTGACGTCCATGAGGGTGACGGTGGAGTGGGGCTTCACCTTGATGAAGGGGCGGACCTTCCAGCCCTGGCCGAGGTCGAGTGCCGCGTTGGAGAAGGCGAGGTCGGGGTCGGAGGGGTTGGGCACAGCCATGGCGCCCTGACCTTTCCAGCCGGTGGGGTTCTCCGGGGAGACCATGCGGTTATTGGCGTTGGGAGTCAGGGTGGGCAGTGAGGCGAGGGGGGACTGGGCGGGCAGGACGAGGGCCGTAAGGAAGAGGAGGCCGAGCGCGCGGTGGGGCATTGGTCGATTATGGCACCGGAAGCTCCGCGCGGTGGAAGAGTCAGTCGAGGTAGATGTCCACCAGGAAGAGGACGGCGGGGCGCGAGCCGGGATTGGCGATGACGTGGGGGACGTCGGCGCGGTAGGAGACCGAGTCGCCGGCTGCGAGCACCTCGGAGTCGGGTCCGGACTCGACGCGGACGCGGCCCTTCTGGACGGTGAGGAACTCGCGGGTGCCGGGGAAGTGGGGCGCCGAGCGCAGGGCGCCCTTGGGTTCGAGCGTCACCTCGTAGAACTCGACGTCCTTTTCGAGATTCAGAGGCGAGAGCGTGCGGATGCGGCAATCCTTGTCGGACCGGTAGTGATACTCGCGGTCGTTCTTGCGGATGACGTGCAACGCCGGCGAGGCCGAGGGCATTTCGAGGAACTCGCCGATGGAGAGGCCGAAGGCGCGGGCGATGGAGAGGGTGACGGCGAGTGTGGGATTGACGCGGTTGCGTTCGATCTGGGAGAGCATGGAGCGCGAGACGCCGCAGGCGCGGGAGAGGGCCTCCAGCGACCAGTTGCGGCCGGCGCGGAGGTCGTGGAGGCGGGCGGCGAGGTGGGCCGCGTGGTCGAGCGCGGGTTGCGGGGAGGTCTTCACTGTTTCTAGTATAGTGGACGAGGTGTTCACGATATGAAAGCTCTGGTGAAATCCAAAGCGGACGTCGGGTTGTGGCTGGAGGACGTGCCCGAGCCGCAGATCGGCATCAACGACGTGCTGATCAACGTGCTGAAGACGGGGATCTGCGGCACGGACCTGCACATCTACAACTGGGACGAGTGGGCGAAGAAGACGATCCCGGTGCCGATGGTGGTGGGCCACGAGTTTGTGGGCCGCGTGGTGGACGTGGGATCGAACGTAACGGATTTCAAGGCGGGGGACCTGGTGAGCGGCGAGGGGCACGTGGTGTGCGGGCGGTGCCGCAATTGCATGGCGGGCCGGCGGCACCTGTGCGCGCACACGCTGGGGCTGGGCGTGAACCGGCCGGGGGCGTTCGCCGAATACGTCGCGCTGCCGATGTCGAATATCTGGAGGCACTCGGAGAGCGTGAACCTGGACGTGGCGTCGATCTTCGACCCGTTCGGCAACGCGGTGCACACGGCGCTTTCGTTCCCGCTGCTGGGCGAGGACGTGCTGGTGACGGGGGCGGGGCCCATCGGGGTGATGGCGGCGGCGGTGGCCAAGCATGCCGGGGCGCGGTACGTGGTGATCACCGACGTAAATCCAGCGCGGCTGGAACTGGCAAGAAAGGTGGGGGTGACGATGGCCTGGAACGTGGCGGAACGCCCGCTGGAGGAGGCGCAGAAGGAACTTGGGATGAAAGAGGGCTTCGACATCGGGCTGGAGATGTCGGGCAATCCGGCGGCGTTCCGCAGCATGCTGGCCAACATGGCGCACGGCGGAAGAATCGCCATGCTGGGGATCCCGTCGGAGCAGATCGCGATCGACTGGAACACGGTGATCTTCAACATGCTGACGATCAAGGGCATCTACGGGCGGGAGATGTATGAGACCTGGTACAAGATGACGGTGATGCTGGAATCGGGGTTAAAGATCGATCCGGTAATCACGCACCGGTATCATTACGAAGAGTTTGAGAAGGGGTTCGCGGCGATGAAGGAGGGCAACGGGGGGAAAGTGGTATTGAGCTGGGAGTGAAGGAGCGAAAGGCCGCCCGGGCAAGTGTGCCAGGCGGCCTTTGTTGCGTGCGGGAGAGACGGATCAGTCCTGGGGCAGCTTACCCGAGAGGTAGGCGCCGGACCATTGGATCTGGCCGGTGCGGGCGCCTCCAGCAACGGGGCGCATGACTTTGAAGGCGACAGAGTCGCCGGGCTTGAGCGTGCCCTGGATGCGCTTGACGTCGTCGAAGCTGGAGACGGGCTGGCGATTGATGGAGACGATGATGTCGCGCTCGCGGATGCCGATCTCCTCGGCGAAGGAGCCATCCTCAACGACGGTGACGATGACGCCGCCGGGCTGGTCAAACTGCCTCTCCTTGCGCTCGTCGTCTTTGAGGGGGCGGAGGCCGATGCCGAAGCGGGCGGTGGTCTGGGTGCCCTTTTCGTCGGGATCGGTCATCTCGCGGCGGTTCCGCGCGATGGCAGGATCGTCCTTGAAGACCTTGTCGCGATCCTCGATGGTGACCTTCTTTTCCAGTTTCTTCCCGTCGCGGTCCAGGGCGATGGTGATTTCGTTGCCGGCTGGCATGTCGGAGATGCGGCCGACCAGATCGTCGCCGTCCTTGATGGGCTTGCCGTTCAGCGCAAGGACCACGTCGTCGCCCTTGATGCCGGCCTTTTCGGCGGGGCCGCCGGGAGCGACCGATTCGATGATGACGCCGTTCTTGAAGCCGAGCGCCTTCAGCGTGTTCTCCATGCCGGCGGCGTCGCGCGGGAAGCGGATGCCGATAGAGCCACGGGAGACATGGCCGGACTGGATCACCTGGTTGTAGACCTTGGCGGCGATGTTCACGGGCAGGGCGAAGCCGATGCCCTGATAGCCGCCGGAGTTGGTGGCGATCATGGTGTTGACACCGATGACCTCGCCGTTGATATTGACCAGCGGGCCGCCGGAGTTGCCGGGGTTGATGGCGGCGTCGGTCTGGATGAAGCGCTGGAACTGGGCGGTGGAGATGTCCCGGCCGGTGGCGGAGACGATTCCGGCGGTGACGGAGGTCTCCAGGCCGAAGGGCGCGCCGATGGCAACGGCCCAATCGCCGACCTGGACGCTGTCGGAATTGGCTACTTTGACAGGGGACAGGGTGCGGCCGGCATCGATCTTGATGATGGCGATATCGGTTTCCGCGTCGGAGCCGATCAGCCGGGCCTTGTACTCGCTGGTATCGCCGGTGATCTTCACCTTGATGTGGTCGGCCTGGTCGACCACATGCAGGTTGGTCATGATGTAGCCGTTCTTGTCGACGATGAAGCCGGAGCCGGAACCTTCGCGCTTGCGCGGGGCCTGGTTGCCGAAGGGAGCGCCGAACATCCGGAAGGGGTCCAGCATGCCATCCTCATCGCCGTCCTGCGGAACATGCGGGTTGCGGCGCTTGTTGTCCGTTGTGGGCTTCTGCTTGGGCGTGTAGTCGGTGGAGATGAAAACCACGGACGGTTCCAGCATCTGGGCGAGCCGGGTGAACTCGTTGTTGAGCTTCTTCACCGGGGGGATGGCGAGAGGCGTGGCGTCAGGGGCGGCGGCCTGCCCGCGGGCGGCGCTGACGCCGACGGAGAAGGCCGTGGCCAGCAGGATGCCCAGAGCAAGCGTGAAGACGGCGAGGCTCGCTGAAAACAGCTTCTGCTGCCGAAAACGGTCAAACCAACTCATAGCGTATTTCTCACTTCTATCCAGCGAATGGGGGCTACCCATCTTGATGCGGTGAAGGCCAGGACGGTTTCACCTCTACCAATACGATACCTGAGAGGATGAGCGCAGCTCCAATCAGAGCGCGCCCGGTCCAGGATTCTCCGGCAAAGAGCCAGGCGATGAGCCCGGCGAAAACAGGTTCCAGGGCGAAGAGCAAAGCGGCCCGGGAGGCCGAAGTATGCCGTTGGGCCCAGGTATACATAAGTAAACAAAGTGCAGTAGCAAATGCGGCGGTGAACAGCAGGGCGAACAGAAGGCGGCCGGACCAGATGATGTGCGGGGGCTCGGCCACTGCTGCGGCAAGCCAGGCGAAGAGTGCGACGAAGGCGACCTGGAGGACGCTGAGGCGTTCAAAACCGGTTCGGCGCGAATAGTGGGCTACCGCCAGCATGTGTCCGGAGTAGGCAAAGGCGCCGCCAAGGGTAAGCAGGTCGCCGGTATTCGGCTTAAGGTTGAGGTCGCCGGACGTCATCAGAAAAGTGCCGATCAGGGCGCAGACAGCGCCGAGGAGTTCCGCGCGGTGCGGCCTCACCTGTTTGACGGCCGAGGAGAGCAAAGGTACCAGCACGACAAAGAGTCCGGTGATGAAGGCGGACCTGGAGACCGAGGTGAGGCGTAAGCCGCTGGTCTGAAGGGCATAGCCGGCAAAGAGCAATGCTCCTGAGACGAAACCGCCCCGCCAGGCGGGCGAGGTTGAGCCGGGCGAGAGGCGGCCGCGCAGGACAATAGCCAGCAGAACGGCGGCGAGAGTGAAGCGCAGGCCCAGGAAGAGGAAGGTGGAAACGTCGTTGAGGGCGCTTTTGACGATGACGAAAGTGGAGCCCCACATGAAGGCGACGGAGACAATCGCCAACTCGGCGCGGAGATGGCGGGGATCCTGAGCCGGCAGGGAGGTCATGGCTCGGGCGAAGCGGCCTCGACGAGCAGGAGCGAGGTGAGAAGGAAGACGCGGCGGAGTCCGAGTTCGCGCCCCTCGGAGCAGTACCATTCATTGGGTGTATGGGCTCCGCCGCCGGAGCCCCCGGCGCCGATGGACAAAGCGGGAATACCCATGGAGAGGGGGATGTTGGCGTCGGTGGAGGCGCAGTCGAGGTGGGAGTGGATGCCGAGGTGGGCGTCGACCGCCTGAGCGTAGCGGAGAAAGAGTGAGTCGTCCGGCAGGCGGCCGCCGGGGCGGGAACCTGTTTCGCGGACCCGTCCGGAGACGCGGCCGTGGAGCGCGCGCTCGTTTTCGGTGAGGAGGGCGCGTTCCAGAGCGGCGGTGAGGGAGTTGGAGAGATCGTCGAGGTCGGGAAGCGATTCCGAGCGGAGGTCGACCTTGACTCGGGCTGATGCGGGGATGGCGTTGACGGTGGAGCCGCCCTCGATGACGCCGAAGTTCCAGGAGCAGGGTGAGCGGCGCGGGGGCTCTTCGTGGCGGAGGTCGGCGAAGAGGGAGATGGCGCGGGCCAGGGCGTGGATGGGGTTGGCGGCGCCGTGATCGGACCAGGAGTGGCCGCCGGGGCCGGTGACGGCGACATCGAAGCGCCGGCAGGCGAGGGCCTCGGCGGTGATATGAGCGGTATCGGGCCCGTCCAGCACCAGGACGGAGTGGAGGTTACCGGCGGCGGCCGATTGGCGGCACAGGAACTTCATGCCGCTGAGGTTCCCTTCGCCTTCCTCGCCGACGTTGGCGACCAGGAGGAGTTGGGGGAGGTTGGGGATGGATTGTTGGACCGAAGCGAGGGCGCGGGCGATGGCGAGGAGGGCGGCAAGTCCAGCGCCGTTGTCGGCCACGCCGGGCCCGAGCAGGCGGTCCCGCCCGTCGAGGCGGATCTCCTCGGGGGAGCGGGGCGCGAGCACGGTGTCGAGGTGGGCAGTCAGAGCGACAAGGGGCAGGTCGCGCGGGAGCGATCCGAAGTGCGCGGTGACGTTGCCTGCGCGATCGATGGCCGCCGTCCAGCCGAGGGCATTCAACTGGCCGGTGATCCATTCGGCCCGCTTCTGTTCGAGGAAGGTGGGGGCCGGAACGCGGCAGACGGCGAGGTGTTGCTCGTCGATCCAGCGGCGCTCGCGGGCGAAAAAACGCAGGACCTCGCGGACGCCCGGCCGGGACGCTAACTCGTCGAGAGCGGCGGCTGCGGAAGGGAGTGCCTGGGCCGGAGAACCGGCGGGGCGCTTGCGCCCCAGTTCGAGAGGGCCCAACATCACTTCACAGTGTAGCGCGTAGCCCCGGGGCGAGCCCTCGCGCATCGGGCTGAGGGGGAGGGGGGGATTCAAGTATCCGGCCGGGCAGTCGATACGGGAAGACAGAGCCCTGAGGTCTGGGCTGTGAGCCTATGTTTGTCATAGTCGGCATAGTTGTCGTTTTCGGCGCGATCATCGGCGGATACCTGCTGGAGCACGGCAACCTGATGGTACTGGTGCAGCCGGCCGAACTGTTGATTATCGGCGGAGCGGCGCTGGGAACACTATTGATCGCCAATCCGATACAGACGGTGATCGCGATTGCGAGGGGCCTGATGGGGGCGTTGAAGGCCTCGAAGTACACCAAGGCCTACTACCTTGAGCAACTGAAGATGCTGAACGAGATCTTCGTGTACGCCAGAAAGAACGGCATGGCGAAGCTGGAGGGAGACCTTGATGAGCCGGAGAAGAGCGTGCTTTTCGGCAAGTATCCGGCGTTTCAGAACGATCACCACGCGATGCCGTTCTTTTGCGACACGGTGCGCATGGCGATCTCCGGCGGCGTGGGCGCGTTTGAACTGGACCAGTTGATGGAGTTGGACATCGAGGTGCAGCATCACGAAGCGGCCGAGCCGGTATCGGCGTTGTCGACGGTAGCCGACGCACTGCCTGGGCTGGGCATTGTGGCGGCGGTGTTGGGCGTGGTGATCACGATGGGAGCGTTGGGCGGGCCGCCGGAGGAGATCGGGCACAAGGTAGCTGCGGCATTGGTCGGGACCTTCCTGGGCGTTCTGCTGTGCTACGGCTTTTTCGGACCGCTGGCGTCGAACATGGCGAAACAGAACGAGGCGCATGGGCTCTATATGCAGTTTCTGCGCGTGGCGGTGGTGGCGTTTGTGAAGGGGACGGCGCCGTCGCTGGCGGTTGAGTTCGCGCGGCGGGCGATTCCGACAGCGCTGCGGCCGTCATTCAGAGAGACTGAGGTGACGATCAAGGGCGCCGGGGCCGCCGCCGCCGCCGCGGCGGCGGCGGCGGCGGCCGCACAGGCTCAGGCGGCCTGAGGAGGGAGCATGAGCAGCCCAGCGAACGCGCCACCGATCATCATCATCAAGAGAAAGGGAGGACACGGGGGCCACCACGGTGGCGCGTGGAAGGTGGCCTACGCGGACTTCGTGACGGCGATGATGGCGCTGTTCATCGTGTTGTGGCTGCTGTCCAGCGATGAGAAGGTGAAGAAAGCGGTGGGCGGGTACTTCCAGGACCCGACAGGGTCCGGCAAGATGACGGGTTCCACAATGGTGGGCGCGGGCGAGGGGATCATGGTGGACCGCGACAACATGGACAAGCTCAAGGAGAGGCTGGAACAGGCCATGAAGGAGTTGCCGAAGTTCGATCAGATGAAGAATAACGTGCAGGTGACGGTGACGCCGGAGGGCCTGCGTGTCGAGCTGTCGGAAAACGAGGGGGGGATGTTCTTCGAAAGCGGCAACGCCAAGCCCACCGCGCAGGGTACCGAGCTGATCCGGATGTTGGGAGAGCAACTGAAGGTGATGCCCAACAAATTGCTGATCGAGGGCTATACCGACGCCAAGCCGTATGCGTCGGAGGCGGGCTACACCAATTGGGAGCTGTCGGCGGACCGGGCGAACCGGGCGCGACGCATCCTACAGGAGGCAGGCGTGGACGGGGAGCAGGTGGCGCAGGTAAGGGGATTCGCGGACCACAGGCTCAAGGACCCTCACAACCCGCATGACCCATTGAACCGGCGAGTATCGGTGCTGGTGCAATACCGGGAGGTGCCGGCGGCGCCTGTGCAGGCGGAAGCGAAAGGGGCAGCGAAGGGGCACTGATCGAATTGGCGGGGGCTTAATCCAGCAGACCGAGGCGAGTGAGTTCGGCCTTGACCCTGCGCGTGCTGACGGCGCCGAGCACGCGGCCGTCCTCGACCATGGCGGGAGCCAACTGGCAGTGGCCGATACACTTTGCGGCGCCGACGCGGAGATCGCCCGAGGCATGACGACAGCACTGCTTCAGCTCCTGCAGTACGCCTTCGGCGCCGGCGACCCGGCAAGAGTCGCCGGTACAGACGACAAAGACGTGGCGGTCTCGATGCTGCGGCCCGGAGAGGCTCTTGAGTGCGTGGGTAGCCATGGACGAGTTCACCTCCGCTATGGCTGCAAGGCCGGGCGGCGGGACGGGTTCGGCTCGTAGACACAGAATGGCTCTTCGTCGTGGAAGTCCCCGGTCACGCCGAAGGCGCGGGCGCGGCACCCCATGCAGACCTGCTTGAACTCACAGTATCCGCATTTGCCTTCGAGGTTATTCAGGTCGCGCAAGTCGTTGAACAGCGGCGAATTCTCCCAGACCTCCTGAAAGCTCTGGCGGCGCAGGTTGCCTGCTTCCAGTGGCAGATAGCCGCAGGGCTGGACCGAGCCGCGGTGGGAAATGAAGCACACGCCGGATGCGGCCAGACAGCCACGGGTCATCTGGTTCAGGTCGGTGGGGTGGCCGCCGGGGTGGCCCTTCAGTTGAGCGGCGTGCTGGGGGTGGGGCATTTGCTCCGAAACGGGGAGGCCGGCTTTGCGGTCTTCGGCCCGGCGCTGGCGGGCGATGCGGTAGTACTGAGGGGCGCAGGTTGCTTTGAGTTCCATGCCGGAGTCGATACTGCGGTCGTAGAACCAGTTCAGGATGCGCTCGGCTTCGGCGGCGTTGAGCGACTGATCTTCAGCGATGGTGAGGCCACATCCGACCGGCACGAGCAGGAAGAGGTGGAAGGCGTCCACCTTCAGCCGTTTGGCAAGTTCCACCACTTCCGGAAGCTGGTGGGCGTTGTGCTTGGAGACAGTGGTATTGATCTGGGTGGAGATGCCAAGTTCCTGGAGGTAGTGCAGGCCTCGGATGGCCGCTTCAAAGGCGCCGTCGTGGCCTCGGAAGGAGTCGTGGGTGATGCGGTCTGCGCCGTCCAAGCTGATGGAAACACGGACGATACCGGCGTCCTTGATGCGGTCCGCCATGGCCTCGTCCACAAGTGTGCCGTTGGTTGCCAAGGCGACGCGGATGCCGCGGGAGACGGCGTGTTTAGCGATTTCAAAGACGTCGCGGCGCCAGAGCGGCTCACCTCCACTGAGAACGAGGATGAATGGGGCATATGACGCAAGCTGATCTACAATGTCGAGACACTCGCGGGTGGAGAGATCGTCGGGACTCATCAACTCGGTGGCGCTTGCTCGGCAGTGGATACACCTGAGATTGCAACCAGTTGTCAGTTCCCAGAAGACCAGCCGAGGCCGGGAGGAAGGCGCTTTGCCCAGTGAGGTCATACCAAGAGGTATGCAATTGGGAGGCCAAGAACCGTGCATTGAAAAAAAAGGACTTTTCGCGAGGCGCCGACGAGTTGGGGGATATCCCGCAGAGTGGCCGACACAGGTGTCAAGAGGCTTCAAATAACAGGGGGCGGCCGTGGGACATGCGGTGGTAGGCGACCTGGGGGCACTGCATCTTCAGCGCGGCCTCGAACATGTGCGGGTCGCACTGGTTGATGGGGAACATGTCGTAGTGGCAGGGCACGGCGACGCGCGGCTTGACCGCGCCGGCGAGCTGCGCCGCCTCCCAGAAGGAGAGGTTGTTGAAGCCGCCGTTGATGCAGGTGATGAGCATGTCTGGCGTGTGGGAAGCGGCTTCGTGGAGCAGGTCGGTGTAGTCTGTATCGCCGGTGATATAGATCTTCGGACCTTGGCCGAACTGGAGGATGAAGCCCATGTGGCAGAGGTCGGTGGTATCGGTGGGCAGGGCGAAGGCGCCGCGCAGTTTCAGGTCGCGGAACTCGAGTTCGCACTGGGGCCAGGCGGGGATGATGCGGCCGGACTCGACGCCCTCGGCCCGGAAGGTGTCGCAGGAGGGGTGCGGCCCGAGGAAGGCGAGGGTGTCCTTGTTGCGCAGGTTGCGGATGGTCTCGGGGTCGGTGTGGTCCTGATGATTGTGGGTGCAGGCGAAGAGATCCACATCGAGCTCTTCAGGCGGGATGAGGACGGGTACGGCGCGCGAGGTGTTGACGCCCATGGGGACGCCGAGAGCGGCGCAGGAGTCGGTGAGGTAGAGGTCGACGCCGGCGACGGTGCCCTCGGGCGACTTGAAGATGAAGCCGTTCTGGCCGAGCCACCACAGCGCGACCGAGCCTTTCGGGACGGGAAAGGCTCGGATGTCGCGCATGAGGCTCATAGGTTACATGATAGCCGCGGGCGGGGCGGGCTCGTTGGGGTCGCCGGCCTTGGCCTGGGGCCACTGGATCATGAGGTAGGCGAGGAAGGCGAGCACAACGAGGCCGGCGATGAGGGGCGGCGCCTCGAAGAAGCTGAAGATGGAGGCCAGGGGCTTGTCGGCGATGTTGAAGCCGGCCTTAACCAGGCCCATGAGCGCTTCGCCGGCGATGAGGCCGGAGGCGATGAGGATGGCGGCGTTTTCGACGCGCGCCTTTTGGGCGTCGTTGAAGCCGCGCTTGTCGCGAGCGCGATCCATCAGCCAGCGGATGACGCCGCCGCTGAAGATGGCGAAGGTGGTTTCCAGCGGCAGGTACATGCCGACGGAGAAGAGCATCGGGCTCTTCACCTGGAGCAGGATCAACGCGAAGCCCATGGCGATGCCGGTGACCACCAGTGGCCAGGCCATCTCCCCGCCGACGATTCCCTGGCTGAGCATGGCCATCAGTCCGGCCTGCGGGGCCGAAAGTTTGGGATCGCCGAAGCCGATGCCGCCCTCCTTGATGTTGCCCTGGTGGAGCATCCACAGCGGGAAGTAGAGGACGAGACCGGAGACCAGGATGCCGATGAAGTCGCCGATCTGCATGGAGCGCGGGGTGCCGCCCAGGATGTGGCCGACCTTGAGGTCTTGCAGCATCTCGCCGGCGACGGCCGAGGAGACGCACACCACCGCGGCCACGCCGAGCACGGCGGCGACGCCGGCCGGACCCTTCACGCCGATAGCCACCATTAGCAGTGCGGCCACGATCAGCGTGGAGAGCGTCAAGCCGGAGATGGGGTTATTCGACGAGCCTATAATGCCCACCAGGTTGCCGGAGACGGCGGCGAAGAAGAAGCCGAGGATGATCATCACCGCGGCGGCGACCACGGCGCCCGGCAGCGACTGGGCGAAGAAGTTGTAGAGCAGGACCATGGCGGCGAAGGTGACGGCCAGGCCGAGGAAGACGACCTTGAAGTTGAGGTCGATCTGAGTACGATCACGCGCTTCGGTATGCCCGCCGGCTTTCCTTAGGTCGGCGACGGCCCGCTTGATGCCGGTGGCGAGCGAATTGCGCATTTTGAACATGGTGTAGGACGCGCCCACCAGCATGCCGCCGACGGCGATGGGCCGCACGATGTTGCGCCACACCTGGTTGGCTATGCCGTCCCAGGCGGCGTCACCTGCCCCGGCCGGGAGGTTCTTCGAGAGTTCGGGGCCAAGGAAGTACACCAGCAGCGGGACCATGAGTCCCCAGGCCAGCAGCCCGCCGGCGAAATTGAGCGCGCCGAGGCGCGGGCCGATGATGTAGCCGACGCCGAGGTAAGCCGGTGCGACGGCGGGCAGTGAGAACTTGGTGATGCCGCCCACCGGGACCGTGCCGGCAGCGCCGATCTTCACCACGCTCTTGCCCAGGTCGCCGACCTTGAGGAGGAAGTCCCTGCTGGCGGAGAAGAGCTTCAGTTCGCCGAGCAGGTAGATGAAGCCGCCGATGCCCATGGCCTGGAACAGCGTGGCCGCCGCGTCGGAGCCGCGCTGGCCGGCCTTGTGAATCTCGGCGGCCGCAGAGGATTCCGGGTAGGGCAGTTCGGGGTCTTCCACCATCACGCGCCGCAATAGGGTGACGAAGAGGATGCCGAGCGTGCCGCCCACCAGCATCAGGGCGCTCGATTGCCAGTAGGCCTCGAAGGTGTCGAACGCCGGCCACGCCTTGACGATGACGAAGGCGGGGATGGTGAAGATGGCGCCGGCGGCGACAGACTCGCCGATGCTGCCCACGGTTCGGGCGATGTTTTCTTCAAGGATCGAGCCCTTGAAGATCCTCAGCACGGCCATGCCGATGACCGCGGCTGGGTAGGTCGCGGCGATGGTCTGGCCCGCGCGCAACCCAAGGTAGGCATTGGCGGCGCCGAGGATGACGGTCATGATCAGACCGAGCAGGACCGCGCGGAATGTGAACTCCGCCATCTTCATGTCCTGCGGGACAAACGGTTTGTATTCAGTGTTCAGTTTGGACATTCGGTGGAACTCCGTGAGCCGGAGAAGATCATACCTGTTCAGGGGGAGTTCCCGCTAGTGCGTGTTTTGCCCCACTGTCCGGGAACCGTCTGGACTGGGTAAGTGGTGGGATTTGTGGGAGTTCCGCTCCGGCGGATTATGGCATCCGGCTTGCACTACCTCGTGCGGAGCCCTTTACTCATATGGCATACGTGATCACGGACACCTGCACGAAAGACAACCACTGCATTGAAGCCTGCCCGGTGAATTGCATTCACCCTACCCCGGAAGAGGCCGGCTACGACACTGTTCCGCAGCTTTACGTTCATCCGACAGAGTGCATCGACTGCGGCGCGTGCGTGCCCGTGTGTCCGACCAACTCGATCTACGTCCTGGACGAACTGCCGGCCGAGCAGGCATCCTTCGCCGACCTCAACGCGGCGTACTTCAACTAGACTTCAAGCGAGTGCAATGCCGCCGAAGGCGGCCAAGCCCGGCATGTGGTGCATGCCGGGCTTTCCTTGCGTGGCTGCGTGGGCCTAGAAGCCCATCGGACCGCGGCCCTGTCCGGGCGCCGGCTTGGGCTTGCGGGGGAGCTTCTCCTCACGGTTGGCGGTGTGGACCACCAGGGAAGCGACGATGGCCGACATCTGCATCATGTCCTGGCGGGGGATGCGGTCGTAGACATCCATGTTGGTGTGATGCGTGCGCGTGTCGTACTCGAGCGCATCCTGGATGAACTGGAAGCCGGGCAGGCCGACGGCGTCGAAGCTCTGGTGGTCGGTCCCGCCGGTGTTGCGGATGGTGATGGTGGAGACGCCCAGGTCCTTGAAGGGCGCCAGCCAGGCCTCGAAGATGGGGCGGACCATTTCGTTGCCCTGGAGGTAGATTCCGCGAATCTTACCGCCGCCGTTGTCGACATTGTAGTAGGCCGAGAGCTTGTCCCATTCCGGCAGGGTCTTCATGTCTGAGCGATTGGCGAAGTGCTTGGTGACATAGCCACGTGAGCCGAGCAGGCCCTGCTCTTCGGCGTCCCACAGGCCGATGCGCACGGTGCGGTCGAGCTTGAGGTCCAGCTTTTTGAGGATGCGCATCACTTCCATCATCACGGCGCTGCCGGCTCCGTTGTCGGTGGCGCCGGTTCCGGAGTGCCACGTGTCGAAGTGGCCGCCGATCATGACGACCTCGTCCTTGTGCTTGCCGCTGCCGGGGATCTCGCCGACGATGTTGAAGTTGTTCTGATCGGGCTCGGTCCACTGGTTCTGGATGTCGAGTTCGAGCTTGACCGGGACTTTCCGGTCGAGCAAGCGGTAGATGCGGTTGTAATGTTCGCCGGTGAGAACGATCATCGGCGGAGCAGGCTGGTCCTTGGGATCGCGCGAGCCGCCGTTTGAAGTGAAGTACGTACCCAGGTCGCCGCGGCCGCCGCTGATAACGGCGCCGACCTTTTCCTCCCGCAGGAAGTCGTTCATCTTGCGGCGGAAGGCCATGATCTGGACGAAGTTTTGCGGGCCGCCCGGTCCTGCCTGCTGGGCCGCGCGTGGGCCGAAGGCCATCATCTGGGCCTGAGCCACTTCGGCCAGCTCGGCGTCGGTATAGCGCCGCCCGTCGGCCTTCTCGTGCAGCGCGATCTGAACGGGGCCGGAGGTCAGGACGATCTTGCCGGCGAGCTTGCCCTTCCACTTGGCGAGGTCTTCGTCGGTCTGCAGCCGCGCCAGAACGGGCTCGCCGGTGACGAGCCCTTCGGTGGAAGAGGTCCACGCCAGCGGCGCGCCGATCAGCGGCATGTAGGCCGGCTCGGTCATGGCGGCCACGAACTTCTTGTTCTCCCAACCCTTCCCAAATGTGCCCCACGTCTCGAGGGTGGCGTTGTCTATCCCCATTTCCTTCAGGGTCTTGACCGCCCAATCCGCTCCCGCCTTGTAGCGCGGGCTGCCGGCCAGTCGCGGGCCGTGGACGTCGGTGAGGTTCCAGAGATAGTCCATCACCTTAGAGTTCTGGAAGGCCTCCTGTTTGATCTTGTAGATGGACTCCAGGTCCACCTTCTCCTGCCCGAGGGCCAGGACCGCTAGGGCGGCTGTACACGCGATGAGCTTCAAGTGCAGTTTCATATTGATGGTTCCGGGCGTACGGAGAGTCGGGACTCCGTCAGTATATAAGCTTGATAAGTTTGGGCGGATCAGTACTCCCCTACGTTACTCGACAATCCAGGAAACCTCCGTACCCCTGGCTTCATCCCACCTGATAGGACCAGGCCCGTTTTTTCTCCGATTGCTCCCTGCGCGTCTTTCAGTGGATAATACAGGTACGGGTTCCGCAGGATCGAGGCAGTCCCCTATCCGAGGCCGGCTGCGAGGAGTCATAATTTGAAGCGTTCCGCGAACGACGAGACACTACGCTGTTCTTTCTGCCACAAGACCCAGGACGTCGTTGGAAAGCTGATCTCCTCGCCGAGCGACTACCCTCGCGCTTACATCTGCGATGAGTGCATCGCCGTCTGCAACTCAATTCTCGAGGACGATCGTCCGGAGAAGCCCTACGGCTCCCCGAACAAGCTGCCGAAGCCATTGGAATTGAAGGAGTGCCTGGACGCCTATGTGATCGGCCAGGACTCTGTGAAGAAGAAGCTCGCGGTGGCCGTCTACAACCACTACAAGCGGATTCAGATGAACCGGGCGAGAGTCGGCGAAGTTGAGCTGGCCAAGTCCAACATCCTGCTCATCGGACCGACCGGCACGGGCAAGACCCTGCTGGCACAGACTCTGGCGCGAATCCTCGATGTTCCGTTTGCCATCGTGGACGCCACGACGCTGACTGAAGCGGGCTACGTCGGCGAAGACGTGGAGAACATCGTTCTCCGCCTATTGCAGAATTCCGACTGGGATGTCCAACGCTGCCAGACCGGCATCATCTACATCGATGAGATTGACAAGATCTCGCGCAAAGACGAAAACCCTTCCATTACGCGCGACGTCAGCGGCGAGGGCGTGCAGCAGGCGTTGCTGAAGATCCT
This sequence comes from Candidatus Solibacter usitatus, assembly GCA_016213245.1. Taxonomy (GTDB): domain Bacteria; phylum Acidobacteriota; class Terriglobia; order Bryobacterales; family Bryobacteraceae; genus Paludibaculum; species Paludibaculum usitatum_A. Next base: position 18,872 of record JACRBC010000116.1, read on the forward strand.
GGAGGGCACCATCGCCAACGTTCCGCCGCAGGGCGGACGGAAGCACCCGCACCAGGAATTCACTCCGGTGGACACGTCCAACATCCTGTTCATCTGCGGCGGGGCGTTCGTCGGGTTGGAGAAGATCATCTCCCGCCGGACCGGCAGGAAGACGCTGGGTTTCAAGGGCGACGACGAGAAGTTGACCCAGCGCACGGTACAGCAGCGGGACATGACGCTGCTGGAGCAGTTGCAGCCCGAAGACCTGATCCGCTACGGCTTTATACCTGAATTCATCGGGCGTCTGCCTGTGGCCGGGGTCCTGGAAGACTTGGACCGCGCGGCGCTGGTGCAAATCCTGACCAAGCCGAAGAACGCGATTCTCAAGCAGTACCAGAAGCTGTTCGAGTACGAAAATGTTAAACTGAGGTTCAGTGACGATGCGATGGAGGCGGTTGCCGAGCAGGCGCTCCAGCGTAAAGTCGGGGCACGCGGCCTCCGCATGATTCTGGAGGAGTTGATGCTCGATTTGATGTACTATCTCCCCTCGTACAAGAAGGTCCGCGAGTTTGCGGTGACGCGGGAGATGGTATTGTCACAGAGGATCAACTGGGCGCTGCTGGAAAAGGCGGGTTGATCGCGGCCTGAGTCGATGGCCGCGACCGTTCTGATGGAGCCGTGACCGTAGGGAAGCGGGTTCGGGCGCGATGACGTGCCCGGCCGCTATCAGCAAACCAGACATCTCCCCACACAACACGATGAGCACAGCAAGAGAGAAGTCCGAGACCAGGCGCCATCCAATGATGCCCATTCGGGACGTCGTGATCTTCCCGCACATGATGACGCCGTTCGTCGTGGGCCGGGAGTCGAGCGTGCGCGCGCTGGAAGACGCGCTCTCGGGCGAGAAGAAGATCTTCCTGGCCACGCAGCACGACGCCGGGGTCGACGAACCGCGTCCGGAAGACATCTACCAGGTTGGCACCGTGGCCAACATCGTGCAATCGGTCCGGATGCCCGACGGCAACATCAAAGTGCTGGTGGAAGGCGTGGAGCGCGCCAAGATTATTTCGGTGGCCGAAGAGGACGGGTTCTTCCGCGCGACGGTCAAGACATTTCCATCCAGGGTCGAGCAGGGGCCGGCGTTGGAGGCCTTGACGGCGCGAGTGACCTCGCTGTTCGAGCAGTACGTCAAGCTGAGCCAGAACGTCAACTACGAGACAATGATCGCCGCCATCCGCGTCGACGATCCCGGCAAACTGGCCGACACGGTGGGCGCCAA
>JACRBC010000117.1 GCA_016213245.1 Candidatus Solibacter usitatus
GCCTTCCGCAATGTGACGAGTCGGTCTCTATCGGCTTGGGTCATCAGTAGCTGTCCTTCTTGCATCCCCCCAAGCTTGGGGCTGTCAAGAGGACATTTCTACTTTGCTCAAAGGGGACATTATCACGTTGCCGCCACACCGGAGCTGACGGGGGAGCGGGCGGCTGCGCAAGGCATGACAGGGGTCCGGCGGCGGCTTCAGGCCACCACGGGGTGGGGATCTCGGGCGCTGGGGCGGGCAAAGACGTAAGGGCCTTCCGGGATGAGGGCGATATCGGAGCCGGCCGCGCTGGCCGCCAACGACTGCAAGGCTGCCTGGGGAGTGGGAAAGAACCGGCCCCAGGCGGGATTGCGATAGTCAGCGGACAAACCGGGGACATAGAACCAGACCTGGTGGGTGCGTGCCACCAGGGCTAGTTTCTCCAGTTGCCACTGGTCGATGGTCACAGGAATAGAGGAAATTGTTTCGAGAAAGGCCGCTGGGCCGGACGACTCTCTCAATAGACGGGAGAATTCATGAGCTCCGGCACCCTCGTCGCAGGCGGCCAGCAAGAGGATGATCCCGCCTGGTCTGACGATATGGGAAGCTGCCGTCACCCCTTTCACGGCCTGGTAGAAGGTCAGGTCCAGCGGATAGCCGGCCGACGACGTGACGGCCGCGTCCACCTGGCCGGGAATCCACTCCGTGGTCTTATCACGGACAAAGTCGATGCCGGCGGCGTGCGCCGCCCTCGGCTCTCCGGCGAAGACCCCGGCGATCCTGCGGCCCTGTGCCAGTACGACATCGAGGACGAAGTCATGACCGGCCATCCGGGCGATTTCCAGCAATTCCTGGTGCAGCGGGTTCTGCTCGATGGAACCTTCGGTGGCACTCGCGTCGCGCATAAAACGCGGGCTGTGCAGTGTCTTGATGGTGTCCTGATGGGCGATGCCAGGAGCGATGAGCTTGCGGCCGCCGCTGAATCCAGCCATCAGGTGCTGTTCGATGAAGCCGAGAGTGATGCGCAGGCCGGCGTCGACGAAGCGCCGGTCGATGAGGACTGGCGTGCCGGACTTCGTCGTGCCCAGATGGCGGTGATCCGCGAGTTCGCGCGCGTTGTGATTCACGACCGGATAGGAACGAGCGACCTCCTCGCCGAGGATCTCGACGATCTCTGAGACGGTGGCCGGCCGATGGAGCCCGGTGGCGATGAGGAGGGTGGTCCGATCCTTGGGAATGCCGGCAGATTCCAGCCGCTGTAACAGCGGGGGGAGGGTGAGGCGGTTGGGCGCGGGGCGGGTGATGTCGCAGACCGAAATCGCGGCGCTGTCTTTTCCGCGAGCGAGATCCGCCAAGGGCGGGCATCCGATGGGGCGGTCGAGGGCCTGGTCGAGGGCGCGGGCAGGCTCCGGCACCGCTTCGGCCCAGCGGGCTTCCAGCACACGGTAAGACGGACCTGGGGGCAGGTCAAAAGCGAGTCCTGCTTTTCCAAACGCGAAATCCACTCGCACCATACCAGCACCGTAGCACAACACGGCAGGCCTCCTTGGAACCGCTTTCGGGATTGGCGCGTCAATTGCTTGTGGAAGAGCAACCATGATCGGCGGTATGCCAATGTTAATCGGAGCAGTGATCACCGGGCTGTTGATTCTGGGGCTCTTCCTGTCCATGCTGGGCTCGGCGCCCCGCGGAGGGCGCTAGGCGCGTTCGCTCCCAGCGGCCACATCCACAGAGGCGTTAGGACACACATGCGGCTACAATGGCCTGCATGGTTCGAGGTTGTCTGCTCGCGGTACTCACCCTGGGCGCGTTATCCGCGCAAACCTACGACGTCCTCATCCGCAACGCGCGCATTCTGGACGGCGCGGGAAACCCGTGGTTCGCGGGCGATGTGGCCGTCCAGGGTGACCGGATCGCGGCGGTGGGCCGTCTGGACCCGCTGGGCGCGGCCATGGTGGTGGACGCGATGGGGCTGATCCTGGCGCCGGGTTTCATCGACACCCACAGCCACGGCATACGGGGCATTCAGGAAACGCCTTCGGCTGAGAACCTGATCCGGCAGGGGGTCACCACCATTATCGAGGGGCCGGATGGCAGTTCGCCCATTCCATTGCGGCCGTTCCTGGACAAGCTGAGCGACAGCAGGATTGGCGTCAACTTCGGGATGCTGGCAGGCCACGGGAGCATCCGCCAGAAAGTGATGGGCTCGGAGAATCGCCGGGCCACGGCGGATGAGTTGGAGCGAATGAAGGACCTGGCGCGGCAGTCGATGCTGGACGGGGCGTTCGGTCTTTCCACGGGGCTCTTCTACGTGCCTGGTAACTACGCTCCCACTGAAGAGGTCATCGAACTGGCCAAAGTCGCAGGCTCGATGGGGGGACTGCACACCTCGCACATGCGGGACGAGGCGGCTGGGGTCATCGATAGCGTCAAAGAGACGATCCGCATCGGCGAAGAGGGCCATCTGCCGACGCAGGTCACCCACCACAAAGTGATTGGCAAGGCCAACTGGGGACTCAGCGTGGAGACGCTGCGACTGGTGGAGGCGGCCAGGGCGCGGGGAGTGGATGCGACGATAGACGCCTATCCCTACACGGCGTCATCGACGGGAACCGGGGCGCTGTTCCCGCAGTGGGCGATGGCGGGCGGATCGAAGGCATTGGCCGAACGGCTGGCCGCGCCGGAGTCCCGAGCCAGGATCAAGACGGAGATCGAGAGCCGAATCATCAACGACCGGGGCGCCGGCGACCCGAAAAACGTGGTGATGGCCAGTTGTGGATTTGACCGCGCCCTGGCGGGCAAGAGCCTGGCAGACATCACACGCGAGCGGGGCAAGGAGGTGAGCGTCCAGAACGCCGCCGAAACGGCCATCGAAATCCAACTCCGGGGCGGATGCTCGGCGATTTACCACGCAATCAGCGAGGAAGACGTCGAGCGCATCCTGCGCTACCCGTTCACCATGATCGCCTCCGACGGCGGAATCCCGGTGTTCGGCCGCGACGTGCCCCATCCGCGGAACTACGGCACATTCGCCCGCGTGCTGGGCCGCTATGTCCGCGAGAGAAGGGTCCTGACTCTGGAGGACGCGGTGCGAAAGATGACCGGGCTGCCGGCCCAGCGATTCGGGTTGCAGGATCGTGGCCTGATCCGGTCGGGGATGAAGGCCGACCTGGTGCTGTTCGATCCGGCCACCGTCGCCGACAAGTCCGATTTCGCCAACCCGCACCAGTATGCGGTGGGTGTGCACTCGGTGTGGGTGAACGGGGTGCGCACGTTGGCCGGCGGGGCGATGACTGGTGACTACGGTGGGCGCCCGCTCTACGGTCCCTCTCGCCGGCCGAGTACCGCCGCCCTTTTGATAGGCCCCAACCGTTTGGGGCTGGTCGCCCGGGACAGTTCCGAATCGAGGCTCCGGCAGTTGCTGGGTGACGCCCGTGTACGGCCGTGGGACATTCATGTGGGAGAAGGTTTCACCGAGCCGGGAACCCTGGTGGACGGCAATGATCCCTCCCGCGCCCTGGGGGTGCTCTGGGCTGACAAGGAGCAGCGCAGGAGGCCCAAGGCTGTGTATGTCTGCTACGATCTGCCCATTGACCGCCGGAAGTACGGGGACTGCCTGTGGCGTACCGAAGAGGGCATCAGCGTCGGATCCCCGCTGGGCAGGATCGCTTCAATCAACCGCCGGCCATTCCTGCTCTCGGGTTTCGGATGGGACTACGGCGGATCAGTAATGTCCTGGGAACAGGGCGCGCTGGGTCAGTGGACAACCGAGGGGAGTCTCAACTTGCGGTTCCAACCCGATGACAAGCGGGCCACGCTGCCGGAGGCGCGGCAGGTGATGGGAGACCGAAACTTTTCGTCCGCTCACCCGGCCATGCTCAAGCTGAATCCGCGTGTCTACCAGATCGTCGTGGTGTTCACCGATCCATGATCACGCCAGAGCAGGAGCGCGCGTTCTACGACCGCCAGTACGCTCAGTTTCTGGCCATGCCCGATCATGCGCTGCGCATGGACCGGGCCGTCCTGCTCGGCAACATGAGCAATCCGGAGCATCCCTTCTTCGAGCGGCGGCGCCTGTACAGGGCGGCGATGGTGGAATTGGAGGCGGAGCCGCTGGCGGGAAAGCGCGTGCTGGACTACGGCTGCGGGCCGGCCGATTTCGGGCTCTGGATGGCCGCCGAGAGCGCCGAGGTGACGCTGCTGGACCTGTCTCCGCTGGCGATAGAACTGGGGCTGAAGCGGGCGCAGGCCAGCGGGGTGGCGCGGCGCGTCAAGGGCGTGGCCGCCGACGCGGCGAAGCTCGACATGTTCGCCGACGGCGCCTTCGACCTGGTCTTCGCCTGCGCCTCGCTGCATCACACGATGAAGTACCCGGGCGCGCTGGAGGAACTGGCGCGCGTCATGCGCCCCGGCGCGCGCCTGGTGCTGTGCGAGACCTGGGGCGGCAACCGGCCGCTGAACGCCGCGCGAAGGTGGCGGGCGCGCCGTCAGGGCGAAGAGGAGGAGCAGGGCGAGGCGATCATTCTCGCCGAGGCCGAGATCGAACTGTTGAGGCGGCACTTCGGCGAGTTGCGCGTGCATCAACTCAGCCTGCTGGCCATGGGCAAGCGGCTGCTGCGTGGAAGATTCCGGAGCGCCTGGGCCCGCGCGGCCGTGATGGCGCTGGAAGCGACCGACCGAGTGGCGCTGGCCACCTGCCCGCCGCTTCGCGCCTGGTGCGGGGAGGCGGTGATCACGGCCCGCCGATGAGGCGCAAGGACTACTTCACTTCGAGGATGTCTTTTTCCTTGGCCTTGCTGAGCTGATCGATTCTGGCGATGTAGGAGTCGGTCAGTTTCTGAGTCTCGTCGTGCCCGCGGCGATCCTCGTCTTCGCCGATCAGCTTATCCTTGAGCAGCTTCTTGATCGCCTCATTGCTATCGCGGCGGATGTTGCGCACGGCCACGCGGTGTTCCTCGGCCACGTGGTGCAAGTGCTTGACGAATTCCTTGCGCCGCTCTTCGGTCAGGGCGGGAATCGGGATGCGAATGAGCTTGCCGTCGTTGGAGGGGTTCAGGCCGAGATCGGAGGAGCGGATCGCTTTTTCGATTGGGCCGATCTGCGAGCCGTCATACGGTTGAACCGTAATCAGGCTGGGCTCGGGCACGTGCAGGGTCGCCACGTGGTTGAGAGGCATGGGCGAGCCGTAGGCCTCCACTGTGATACCGTCCAGCAGGTTCACCGAAGCGCGTCCGGTGCGGATGCTCGCCATGTCGTGCTGCAGGGTGGCGATCACTTTTTCCATCCGGACCCTGGCGGCGCTTTCGACGTCCTTCACGGTCTGAAACTGGCCAGCGGGAGATGAGGATTGGTTTCCGGGTTTCATAGAGCGGTTCCGATCAGTGTGCCGACGGGCTCGCCCATCGACATACGCATTATATTGCCACGCGTGGTGAGGTTGAAAACGCGGATGGGCATCTTGTTGTCGCGGCACATGGCAACGGCAGCGGCATCCATGACGGCAAGGTTCTTGGCCAGCACCTGGTCGTAGTCGACGTGCTCGTACTTAACCGCGTCGGTGTGCTTGCGCGGGTCCTTGTCGTAGACGCCGTCGACTCCGGTGGCCTTGGCCAGGATTTCGGCGCCGATCTCAAGGGCGCGCAACGAGCCGGCCGAATCGGTGGAGAAGAAGGGGTTCGAAGTTCCGCCGCCGAATAGAACGACGCGGCCCTTTTCGAGGTGGCGGATGGCGCGGCGGCGGATGTAGGGTTCGGCCACCTGGTTGATCTGAAGCGCGCTCATCACGCGGGTGGGAATACCCTGCTTTTCCAGCGCGTCCTGCATAGCCAGGCAGTTGATGATGGTGGCGAGCATGCCCATGGAATCGGCGGTGACGCGATCCATCTTGCGGGCAGCCGCCGCCACGCCGCGGAAGAAGTTGCCCCCGCCGATGACGAGGCCGAGTTGGACGCCCTGCCGGGCAACCTCGGAGAGCTCTTCGGCCAGCAGGCGGACGCTCTCACCATCGATGCCGAAGCCGCCGCCGCCGGCCAGCACCTCGCCGCTGAGCTTCAGGAGGATTCGCTTGTAGCGGGGCGCCATGTTTGCACTTCCTTCGTTTCGGCCGCGCCGTCGCGGCGTGGATGGGTCCATGATACCCGCTCCGGGGTGGAACTACTCGGCAGCCGCCTCTTCCGCCGCGGCGGTCTCGCCGACCTTGTAGCGGATATAGGCGGCGACGCCGATCTCGTCGCCCAACTGTTTGCTCTTTTCCTGCAGCAGTTGCGTGACGGTCAGCGAGTTTTCCTTGATGAAGGGCTGTTCCAGCAGGCAGACCTCCTCGTAGAACTTCGACATGCGGCCTTCCACCACTTTGTCGACGATCTTCTCGGGCTTGCCCTCGGCGAGTGCACGGGCTCGCTGGATGTCCTTCTCGCGCTCGATGAAGCCGGAGGTGACCTCCTCCTTCCGCAGGAACTTCGGATCGGCGGCGGCCACCTGCATGGCGAGGTCCTGGACCAGTTCCTTGAACTCCGGCTTCTCCCGGGTGGCGGGGTTGGTGGTGGTGACGTCCACGAGCACAACCAGCTTCGAGCCGGGGTGGGTGTAGGAGCCGAGCGCGCCGGCCGCCTTGTGAACGGCCAAGCGCGACACGGCCATATTCTCGCCCACCTTGGCGATCTTGGCCGTGAGCAGGTCCGCTACGTTCAGAGACGGCTCGGAGATGGACGGCAGCGCCTTCAGGGCTTCGGCGTCGGCCGGGGCGTTCTGGGCGATGACCTGCTTGATCTCTTCCACCAGGGCTTTGAAATCGGGGGTCTTGGCCACAAAGTCGGTTTCGCAGTTGACTTCGACCAGCAGGCCGATCTCGCCCGCCGGGCCGCCCGAGGAGATGGACAGGCCGATGAGCCCTTCCTTGGCCGACCGGGAAGCCTTCTTGGCCGCAGTGGCCAGGCCGCGTTTGCGGAGAATCACCTGGGCCTCCTCGTAGTCGCCATTGGCTTCCACCAGGGCCTTCTTGCACTCCATCATTCCGGCGCCGGTCATCTCGCGGAGTTGCTTTACAAGTTGCGCGGTAATCTCTGCCATGGTGATTCCTTGTTGAGTAAATAGTGCTTGGACGGATGAGATCGCGCGCGCCGTGCCCGCGGGCGCCGCGCGCGCACGAAAAAACAGGTTACTCGGTCGCGGCGGGTTCGGAGACCTCGGCGGCCTCTACCGGCTCGGCGGTCTTCTTCGGCAGCGAAACGCTCGGCAGGTCGAGGTCGGAGATGCCCTCTGTCAGCACGTCTTCGTTCAGCCGCGGGTCGACATAGTGGGCAAACTGGGACATATCTTCGACCTGACCGTCCTCGGTCACGATCTCCTTGTGCACGAAATCATGTTCGCTGGCCAGTGCGCGGCCCTCGATCATGGCGTCGGAGATCTTGTTGGCGAAGAGGCGGATGGCGCGCAGCGCGTCATCGTTGCCGGGGATGGGGTGATCCACCATCTCGGGGTCGCAGTTGGTATCAACGACGGCCACGACAGGGATGCCCAGCTTGCGGGCCTCTTTCACCGCGATGTCTTCCTTGTTGGAGTCGATCACGAAGAGCATGTCCGGCAGGCCGTCCATTTCCTTGATGCCGGCGAGGTTGGACATCAGGTTCTTCCGTTCGCGCTCCATCTGGATGAGCTCTTTCTTGGTCCGGCGGGCGGCGTCGCCTTCGTCCAGGATCAGATCGAGTTCCTTCAACCGCTTGATGGACTGCTTGACGGTGATGAAGTTGGTGAGCAATCCGCCGAGCCAGCGGTTGTTCACGTAATACATGCCGCAGCGCGCGGCTTCTTCCTGGATGGCCTCCTGCGCCTGGCGCTTGGTGCCGACAAACAGGATGGTCTTGCCCATCGCCGCCTGCTCGCCGACAAACCGCATGGCATCCTTGAAGAGTTTCAAGGTCTTCTGCAGGTCGATAATGTAGATCCCGTTGCGTTCGCCAAAGATGTACTCTTTCATCTTTGGATTCCAGCGCTTGGTCTGGTGCCCGAAGTGAACGCCCGCTTCGAGCAATTCTTTCATGGAAATGGAAGGCAAAGTAGCTCCTTGATGGCCTCCGCGCGGTAGGCCGGGCTGGCCGGCGGGGTTGCCGGCGGGTTGACACAAAGACCAGCCGCCCCGTACCCACCGGCGTCCAAAGCGAAATTTGCCGGTGGAGAGGCGGCTGACTCAAGACAGCGGAAAAACGATGATCGCGAGGACCCGGCCGCGACTAGCGCTTGGAGAACTGGAAGCGGCGGCGAGCGCCCTTCTGTCCGTACTTCTTGCGCTCGTGTTCGCGGGCGTCGCGAGTCATGAATCCTTCACTCTTCAGTTTGCCGCGCAGTTCGACGTTGAACTCGCACAAAGCGCGGGCGATGCCCAACCGGACCGCGCCGGCCTGGCCGATGATGCCGCCGCCGTGGGCGTTCACCAGAACGTCGAACTTGTCGGCCGTCTCGGTAGCCTGCAGGGCCTGCTTGACCAGGGCGCGGCTGGAGTACGTCGTGAAGTACTCCTCAAAACTCTTGCCGTTCACGGTCACCGTGCCGGTGCCGGGACGGAGGAAAACACGGGCCACGGCGCGCTTGCGCCGGCCGGTTCCGAGGTACTGAAGCAATGCCATTCTTGAGTTTCTCCGTCAGATTCTACTCAGCCGCGGCCATGGCTTTGGGCTGCTGGGCGACGTGCGGGTGCTTGTCGCCGGCATAC
>JACRBC010000118.1 GCA_016213245.1 Candidatus Solibacter usitatus
AGAGCCGAGTTGGATGAAGGCAAATACCCCAAGGGCGTGAAGATCTCCGATGCCAAACTCGCCGCCATCAACCTTGCACGGCATCCCTTCCATGGCGACTGGAACTACACCATCTCACCCCAGTAAGATGAAGTACTTATTCATGCACACTGCCTAAGGCGCCACGCGCACGGGCGTCATGGCGATGCCGCCGCTGATCCAGATGAGACTCTTGCGTCCGGGGATACCGGCCAAGTGGCGGCCCAACACCTCGAGCGCCGCCATGGTGGATTCGACACGATTGCCATGGAGGAGCGTGTTGTAGTGGGCCTCTGCGGCGACTGCCGAATACAACTGGCCGCCCAGAGCGCTGTTTTCGGAAGCCCCCAGCCGAGCCAGAAGCTCATCGGCTTCAGTGGCGAGTCTCTCCATGTCCGAAAGCTTCGGAGACGCAAACTCCACTTTCACCGATTGCAGGCTCTTGCGGAGGGAGGACATGTCGCCGGTAAAGTCATGCAGGACCCTCAGGCTCTGTCCGAGTTGGAAGACAGCGACGTGCGTCTCCGGAGCCAGAGCCGTCAGGAATTGCATGGCCTGGGCTTTGACGAACATCTGGTCATTAGTCTCGGTGTTGGCGGAATCGAGCACCAGTGCGGTGATGTTTCGAGCGGGACCACCGGTCCACGCCACGCGGTTGGTGAACACGCCGGGGGGCAAAGGGGGCGCGGCGGCGGCCGATTGCCCGGCGCCGCCCTCGTAGCGGAAGAAGGCGATGTCGAACGGCTTGCCGTCCACCAGGAGAGCGAGCTCGTCTTTTCTCAAGTCAGTGACGGGGGCGCCTTTCCGGTTCACCGCCGCCAGGCTGAATTCGAGGAGCCGGGTGGTGGCCCGGAAGGTTGTTTTTTCCTGCTGCGAGGGGACGGGGGACTGGGCTGCGGCCAGGATCAGGGCCGCTGCTGCGGTCCGCCGGAGAAGCGGCCCCAAAGTGGTGCGCGACCTGCGAGGGTCCAGCCGGATGATCGACACGACAAGGGTATCTTACCCGCTTGCTGACGCGCGCGGCTCTACATGCCGGCTGTACCCGCTTGCTGACGCGCGCGGCTCTATTTCTTCCTGGGCTTGGCGGGAGGGACTGCTTCCTCGCGGAGTCTCTCCTCGGGGATGGGCTCGGCGGAGGTGTCGAAGGTGATGGTGGCCTCGGCGCCGAATTTGCGGTAGCTGCGGAACTCGACCTGGTTTTTGACGAGGAACTTCGATTCGCGCATGCGCATTTCCGAGCGCAGGGGCAGCAGAAACTGGTTGCCGGCGATGTCGGTGAAGTCGTAGTCGAGCATGGTGCGGGCTTCCTGGATGGGGAAGCTGACGGGGATGGTCTCGGCTTCGAGGGTGACGCGCAGGACCATGGGCACGTCGCGGTCGACGTAGATGAGTCCCTTGTAGCCGGGCACGATCTCCATCTGGCGCTGCCAGGAGATGTGCCACTTGGAGCGGGACTGGCGGACGCGGTAGGAGTAGACGTGGGCGATCTTGCCGCGCAGCTTGGCCCAGCGCTCCCACTGGAAGTCGGCCTCGGTGGCAGGCTCGAAGATCTCCTTGAGCATGGAGCCGAACTCGCCGCTGGAGGTGGCGCCGCCGAGCTTGTCGCGGTCGGCCTGGGAGAGCTGGCCGTTGACGGAGATGAGCTTGTAGTCTTCGCGCTGTTCGAAGTAGCTGAGGCGTTCGGCGACGGTGTCGGCGAGGCGCCACATTTCCAGGCCCGAGGGGTCGACGTAGCGGCGGGTGACCTGGAGGCAGATGAAGTCCGGGAGGCGCTTGGTGTAGCTGAGGGCCATTTCGCGGGCTTCGGCGATGATGCGGGCCTGGTCCTCGGAGGAGGGCGGCGGCATGGGAGGAGGCGGGGTTTTGGCGATGACGGGGTCGCGGGCGGGCTCGGGCAAGGCGGCGGTGGCGGAGACCATGGTCTTGAGCGCCTCGATGGAGCGCGGGCCGAGTCCCTGGCCGATGAGCTCGTCGACATCGGCGGGGGTGAGTTTTTCGGTGAGCCTGACGTTCTTGAGGTAGTCCGCCATCTGCTTGTCGGGGTGCTGCAACTGGATGGAGGAGCGCAGAAATCCCTTGAGCTGGTTGACCGTCATCTTCATCCCCTGGGCGAGGGAGAGGGTGGCGACAAGACAGAGAACGAGTAGAGAGCGGAAGCTCATGCCACTAGAATAGACGCCGCTGCTTCTTGTCAGGTTTTCCCAGATTGGCGGGTCCGAGCGCTTTTTCGATGGCGGCGAGGGCGAGGGGGGCCATGATGCGGTAGCCGGTGGGGTTGGGGTGGAGGCCGTCGTCGGCGAGATTGGGCGCCAACTGGCCGTCGGAGCCGGCCATGGCGGGGTAGTAGTTCAGGTAAGTGTAGCCGCGCTTCTCACAGAGAGTCTGAATCCAACGGTTCATGTCGAGGATGGCGGCCAGCGGACGCTGGCGGGTGCGCTCGTAGGAGGGGTCGGTCCCCTTGTGATGGTCGGAGACGGGGAGGATGCTCGACAGGACCACCTTGACCTTGTAGACGTCGGCGAGGTCGCAGAGCATGGTGAGGTTGTTCTGGATGACGGCGGGGTCGACGCCGCGGGCGATGTCGTTGGTGCCGGCCAGGACGAGCATGGCGGCGGGTTTGAGCTGGGCGGCGTCGGCGAGGAAGCGGCCCAGCATCTGGCCGGTGATCTGGCCGCTGATGCCGCGATTGACGAAGTCGCGGCCGGGGAAGTACTCGTTGAGGCGCCAGCCGTCGGTGATGGAGTCGCCCAGGAAGAGGACGCGGGCGTTCTTCGCGGCGGGGGCGGGCAGGGCGGCGTTGGCGCTACGGTAGCGGGCGAGGTTGTCGCGATCGGGGGAGCGGAGGTCGGCCTGGAGCTGTTCGATCTGGCGCTGGAAGTAGACCTCGATCTGGGCGAGGGTGTCGCGGAGCTCGGCCAACTGCTGCTTGCCCATTTCGGGAAAGGGCACGGGCTTGGGAATGGTGTCGGAGATGAGGAGAAAGGCCTTGAGGTTGGTGAGGTAGCGGTAGTGGAGCTGGGGATTGCGCATCCCGAGGAATTTCATGCTCTCCATGGCCTGGCGCATGTTTTCGGCCAGGGGGGCGCCGGCGCGGCCGAGCTCGGGGCTGGCGACGCCGCTGGATTCGATCAACTGCAGGCAGCGTTCATAGGCGGCCAGGGCCTGCTGGTCGTTCAGCGGGCGGGCCGCTTGCTGGGCGAAGGCGGAGGCGAGGGACAGGAGGAGAGCGGCGGAGGTTTTCATCCACATGGTGCTATTGGGCTTTCTCCAGTTGCAGGGTGATGGTGCCGACATAGAAGGGCAGTTGGATGCGGATCTGGACGGGCAGGCGCTTGTCGTCATCGCTGATCCAGACAAAGAGACGGCCCTTGCGGCCGTAGAAGACGCCGTTGAAGAGGAAGGCCTCGTAGCGGATGGCGGAGTACTGTCCGAGGGGGGTGCGCACGGTTTCGCGCTGCTGGGCCTCGATGCGGGCCATGACCACCTTCTTGCCGTCGCTGAGGGGCAGTTCGGTGACCGTACCGGGCTCGGGCCTCAACTGGCGCAGCTTGCGCAGGCCGCCGGCGACGTCGTGGACGCAGGAGGGGACCTCCATTTCCTTGGAGAGAGTGGTGGCGCCGGTGTTGAGGTCCTTCTCGATGAAGGTGGAGCGCCCGGCGGCGCGGTCGAAGGCGGCCTTGACGTCGCGGTTGCGGCGTCCTTCGTGGAGGTCCAAGGAGATGGAGGTGGCGCAGAAGCCGGGGTCGTAGGTGGAGCGGTAGGAGTCCTCCACCTTGAAGAGCGTGGCAACCAGGCCGACGGTGCGGAGCTTGAGGTCGAGCGCGTGGCCCGCATTCCAGTTAGCCTGCACGTCGCCGGCGCGCACGAAGCGCCACTCGACGCCGTAGTAGAGAGACTCCGAGGAGGCGTGCGCCTGCTGGGCGGCCAGCGGCGCGGCGGAGAGCAGGGTAAGAACGGCGAGCGCGCGGCGCGGCGCGGGCGACAGGTGCATGTCCACTCCAGTCTGGCAGACGGAGGATGGGTGCGGCAAACCTGGGCTACCCATGCCGGCGACCGGAATGGTTCATTCCCGGCGCCGCGGTCCCAGCACCTCCCGGACCTTTCTTGCCAGCCTCTCGGGAGCGAACGGCTTCTGCAGGTAAGCGATGTCCTCATCCAGGCTCTCTTGCGAGGAGAGCATGTTTTCGGCGTAGCCGGACATGAAGAGGACCTTCAACGCGGGCCGCAGTGGTTTCAACCGCTCGGCGAGTTCCCGGCCGTTCATGCCGGGCATGACAACGTCGGTCAGCATCAGGTCAATCGGTCCCGCGTAGCTCTCCGCCTGGAACAGCGCTTCCCTGGCGTTGGCCGCTTCGAGCACCTTGTATCCATAGCTGGTGAGAACGATTCGCGCCAGCTTGCGAACGTCCTTCTGGTCCTCCACCACCAGAATCGTCTCACTTCCTTGCAGAGTCCCGGCAAGGGGCTCCGTCTCCGCCACTGTGGCCGCTGCCTCGACCGGCGGCAGATAGATCTTGAAGGTAGTCCCATGCCCCGGTTGGCTGGCGACGTGGATGTGTCCCCCACCCTGCCGCACAATGCCGTAAACGGTCGACAGACCCAGGCCCGTCCCGCCGCCGGTTTCCTTGGTGGTGAAGAACGGCTCGAATATGCGCGCCTGCGTTGCTTCATCCATGCCGGCGCCGGAATCGCTTATCGTGAGCTGCACGTAGGCGCCCGGTTCCATCTCAACATGCTCCTGCACATGGCGTTCTTCGAACACCACATTCTCCGTCTCAATGCGCAGACGGCCTCCATCCGGCATGGCGTCACGGGCATTCACCGCCAGGTTCATCAGCACCTGGGTGAGCTGCCCGGCATCCGCCTTGATCCGCCCCAAGTCCGGATTCAGAACGGTCACCAGCTCAATATCCTCTCCCATCACGCGCCGGAGCATCTTCTCCACGTCCCGGACCACCGCGTTGAGATCCAGGACCGCCGGCTGGATCACCTGTTTCCGGCTGAAGGCGAGAAGCTGCTGGGTGAGCCCGGCGGCCCGCTCCCCAGCCTTTCTGACTTCAACGATCTCCTCGTACATCGGATCCCGAGGGTCCAGCTTGGCGAGCATCAGTTCACTGTGCCCGTTGATCACCGTCAACAGGTTATTGAAATCGTGCGCCACCCCCCCCGCCAGGCGGCCGATGGACTCCATCTTCTGCGCCTGCTGCAACTGCTGCTGGAGATTCAGTTCGTCGGTGATGTCCCGCAACACCTCCACGTAGTTGACGATCTGGCCCAGCGCGTCCCGCACCGGAGAAATCGTTACATCCAGCGTGAGAAACGCGCCATCTTTGTTCCGGTTGATCATGCGTCCATGCCAGACCTTCCCGCCGGTGATGGTCTGCCACAGGTCGCGATAGAACAATTCATCATGCTTGCCGCTCTGGAGGATCCGCGAGTTCCGGCCGAGAACTTCCTCGCCGCTATAGCCGGTAATCTGCGTGAACGCCGGATTGACGTACTCGATGGTCCCTTCGCGGTCGGTGATCAGGACCGCTTCGCCGGACTGCTGAATGGCCGTCATCAGCCGTTCGCGCTCGGCCTCCGTCCGCTTGCGCTCGGTGATGTCGCGAACCGCGGACTGCGTGCCCACGATGCGGCCCTGCTCGACCACCGGGGTGGCTGAAACCTCGAACCAGATGCGTTCGCCCCCGGGGCGGATGCAACAGCATTCATAGTGATCGGGCGCCGGTTCGCCGTGTACCCGCCGGTCGTGCCAGTCGCGGATCCTCTGCCGCCACTCGGGCGCGATATTGTCCTCCAGAGCGACCTTGGTGATGTCCTTGCCATCGAGGCCGAACCACTCCCGAAACCGGCGGTTGGCGAACGTCAGCCGGCCCTCCAGGTCGTCGCGGATGATGCCGTCGTGAACGTTCTCCACCAGATCGAAATACTGTTGTCTGCTTCGGAGCAGTTCCTCCTCCGACTCCTTACGTTCGGTGATGTCCGTCACCGTGCCCATGTAACCGGCCACGCCGCCACCGGCGTCCTTGAACGGCACCGCCTGGTCCATCACCCACGCCATCGTGCCGCCGGCCCGCAAGTAGCGGTATTCGGCGCCGAAGGGCGCTCCCGCCTGGATGGCGGCGCCCCACTGTTCCTGAACGCGCTGGCGGTCTTCGGGGTGCATCGCCTGCATCCAACCCTCGCCCTTCGCCTCCTCCTCGGACAGACCGGCGATGTCGCACCAGCGCCGGTTCACGTAGACGTACTGCCCCGCGGCGTCCGTCTGGACGATCCCCACGGGCGAGGAGTGCGACAGCGCGGCGAAGATCCGCTCGCGGCTCAACACCTCGGCCGTGCGTTCCTCCACCCGCCGCTCCAATTCCCGGTTCAGGTCGTTGAGCGCCCGCTCGGTGCGCTCCCGGATAATCGCTCCCCCAATGGCGTCCGCCACCACCTTCAGCATCGCCGCTTCCCCGGCCGTCCAGCTCCGCTTGCGCTGGACGGAGTCGAAGCCGAAGAAGCCGATCAGTTCATCGTGCCGTTCGATGGGAAGGGAGATCAGCGATTGAATGCCCTGGCGTTGGAAGTCCCGCTTTTCCGCCGCCGCTTCCGGCGGCAACGCCTCCACGTCCGGAATGTACAAAGTCTCGTGGCGGCGCAGCCTCTCGATGGCCCAGGGTATCCCCGCCGTCGGAGAATTCCGGAGGAGGTGAATCTGCGGCTCGATGCCCTCCGCGCACCACTCGTGGGTGTTGTCCATGGTCTCCATATCGCGCGAGAACCGGAAGACGTAGCTTCGATCGGCCTCAAAAAACACCACGATCTTTTCCAGGGCGTCCGAGATGGTGCGGTTCAGTTCGCCGGCCGGCAGATGGATAAAGCCGGTGGAGATCTCCGCCACAATGCGCTGCAACTCCGCCTGCAGCCGCAGTTGCTCCTCGGCCTTCTTGCGCTCGGTGATGTCCAGCCAACTGCCGATGATCTCAGCGACCCTGCCGGACGAATCACGGACCAGCACCAGCTCATCGCGTATCCACAGCCATTCGCCGTTCTTGTGCCGGAAGCGGTACTCATGCACATGGCGGCCCTCCTGGAACAAGCGCGGCAGCCCAGCGAACACGCGCGCGGCATCCTCCGGGTGGATCCTGCCCGCCCAGAAGGAGGGATCGCTCAAAAACTCATCAGGCGCGTAGCCCAACTGCATCGAAACATTTGGGGAGATATAGGTAGCGCCGTAGTCGCCGTCCGGCCTGCACGTGTAGATGACGGCCGGGCTGGCGGAGACCACGAAGCTGAGGCGCGCCTCGCTCGCCGCCAGCGATTGCTCTGCCCGCTTCCGTTCGGTGAAATCAACGGCAATGCCTTGGATTCCGATCAGCCGCTCCCGGTCGCAGATAGGCGCAACGCTGATACTGGTCCAGCGCCATCCCCCGTCCGCGCACTTCAAGCGGAGATCAAGGGCGGTGATCGTCTGCCGGGACAGCAGCGCCTGGAAGGCGGCCATTGCCGGGGGATGATCGTCGGGGATCACGAAATTGAGAAAATGCTGTCCAAGCGCGTCGGCCGGCGCGATGCCCAGCATCCCCATGGCCGCCGGTGAAGCGTAGCTGATCAGGCCCTCGGGCGAGAGACGGTAAATCACGGCCGGGCTCACCTCGGCCATGGTGCGGAAATGCTCCTCGCTCGCCCTCAGCGCCGCTTCCATCCGCTTTCGCTCGGTGATGTCGCGAAACACCCCAAGCAGGACGAGTTGCCCGCCGACCTTCAGCGGCGCGCCCTTGATCTCCACGTCCCTGATCTCGCCGGCTTTGGTGAGGATGTGTGTCTCTATCACCTTGCCGGTCTCGGCCGACCGGTGGCGCTCGAACGTGTCCGACACCTCCCCCTGGGCCTCCTCCGGCGGGTGCAGCATTCGTTGCGGCCTGCCCACCAGCTCGGCTCTTTCCCAACCCACCAGCGCGCAGAACGCTTCGTTGCAGTCGATCAGAGTGCCCGTTCCGGCGTCGGCCAGCGCCAGGCCGTCCACCGATTCCTGAAACAGCAGCCGGTAGCGCAATTCACTCTCCCGCAAAGCCTCCTGAGCCTCCTTGCGCGCGGTGATGTCCCTGAAGATTCCGAGCAGGCCGGTGACCCTGCCATTGGCATCCCGGAGCGGCGCCTTGATGGTTTGAATCCAGAACCGGCGGCCCTCGACGATGTAACTCTCCTCCACCTCCTTGACCTGGCCGGTACAGATGACTTCGCGATCGTCGGCCTGGTATTTTTCGGCCAGTTCGCGCGGGTGGAAGGCGAAGTCGTCGCGCCCGGCGAAGTCCGCCGGCGTCAGGCGGAAGTCGCCCGCGTAGCCCTCGTTGACCATGAGATAGACCGAATCGAGGTTCTTCAGGAACAGCTTCAACGGGAGGTGCTCGATCAGGGACCGGTTGAACGCCTCGCTGGCGCGTAGAGCTGCGTTGGCCTCTTCCAGTTCGGCCGTGCGCGCCAGCACCTTTTCATCCAGCCGCGCGTTGGCCTCCTTCATCTCGCGCTCGGTCCGATGCTTGTACAGCGCCATCTGGATGGTGGCGTGCAACTCGCGCCCCTGGAACGGCTTGACCAGATAACCGAACGGCTCCGTCGCCACAGCCTGGCGCAGCAGGTCCTCGTCGGAATAAGCGGTCAGGAACACCACCGGAACGTCGCTTGTTTCGCGCAGGCGGCGGGCGGTCTCGATGCCGCTCATCCCGCCGGCCAGGTGAACGTCCATGAGCACAAGGTCCGGGCGCGTCGCGGCGATCTGGGCGAGCGCCTCTTCGCCGCGCGCGGATATTCCGCGGATTCCATAGCCGAGTTGAGCGAGGCGGTCCTTGATCTCCAGGGCGATGAGAGCCTCGTCTTCGACGATAAAGATGCCGGCCGGCCGATCGTTCATCGTGCTCCCTCACCATGAGGAAATGAGATGGTCACCGTCGTGCCGGGACCACTGGCGGCCGTCACCGTGCCGCCCAACTGCGCGCATAGGCCGCGGATCGACTGCCAGCCGAAGGACTCCGCCGTGCGCGGATCGAAACCTTCAGGCAGCCCGGCGCCGTTGTCGCTCACCGTGACGGCCAGCCGGCCGTCTTCGCCGGCAATCCGGACGGCCAGTTCGCCATCCCGCCCGCCGGGGAAGGCGTACTTGAAGGCGTTGATCGCCAGCTCGCAGATGATCAGCCCGCAGGGCTGCGCGATCTCGATCGGCAATACACAATCCCCCGCCTCGACGCGCGTGGTGATGCGCTGGCCGTGCCGCGCGTAAGCCTCGGCCAGTTGTGAGGTGAGAAACCGCACGAAACCTCCCAACTCGATGCGGTTCAGCGCCCGCGACTGATACAAGTGCTCATGGACCAGCATCAGCGTCCGCAGGCGTTCCCGCATATCGGAGAAAATCACGAGATCGGCCGGGTCTTTTACCTTCTTCGCCTGGAAATGCAGGAGGCTGGAGATGATCTGGAGATTGTTCTTCACGCGGTGGTGGATCTCCCGCAGCATCGTCTCCTTCTCCGCCACCGATTGTCGAAGCTGTTGCTCGGCCTGCGCGCGCTCGGTGATGTCGTGTGACAACACGATGTATGTGGGCTCGCCGCCGGGGGCCGCCGCCTTCCGCGCCACCGACAACTCGAACCAGCGCTCGCCTGCCGGAACGGCCAGGCGGATCACCCGCCCGAATGACACGCCCCGCTCCGCAGCCTCCCGGATGGCATCGAGCACGGCCCCGGACGCATCGGCCGGCAGGATTTCGCGGAAGTCGCGGCGCAGGAGCTGATCGCCCGGCGCGGCCAGCAACTCCGGCCTTTGGGCGCGGAATGCCAGATAGCGGCCATCCCCGTCCATTTCGAAGAGCAGGTCCGGAATCGCCTGCAGGGTGGCCTCCAGTTCGTCGCGGGCGGCCTTGAGCGCCGCCTCCGCCTCCACTCTGGCCGTCACGTCCTGGACGGTCCCGCGCGACCGGAGCGGCGAGCCGTCAGCGGCGAAGTCAGAGACACAGCGCTCTTCCACGTACTTCACGCGCCCGCCGGCCGTGAGCAGGCGGTGCGTCGCCATGTAAGGCGTACGCTCCTGGAGCGACCGCCTGTAGGCGGCATGGACCTGGTCGCGGTCGTCAGGGTGGATGGCGGCCAGGAAGGCTTCGTAGGAGGCGCCGAAATCCGCCGCATCCAACTCGAACAGGCGGAAGATCTCATCCGACCACCAGAGGCGGCCGGTCGCCAGGTCGAGCTCCCAATTGCCGATTTGGGCGATCTCCTGCGCCTGCCGCAGATGGACCTTGCTCAGCCGCAGCGCCTCCTCCGCCCGCCGGCGCGCGGTGATGTCCTGGAACGAGGCCAGCATGCAGAGCGGTTCCCCGGAGGGGCCGGATACCAGATTGGCGGCCATCTCCGCCGGAAAGACGGTGCCGTCGCGCCGCCGGCAGCGCACCTCCCCCACCCACTTGCCCTGCCGGCCGATGGCCTCGATGATGGCTTGGGCATCGGCGGGCTGCTCGACGTGATCGAGCGGAGTGGTGCCAAGCACTTCGGCGGCCGCGCTATAGCCGTGCATTTCCAGGTACGCCTGGTTTGCATAGGTGATTCTGCCGTCCATCCCGGCCATGACGGCCCCGGCGATGGCTGAGGCCAGGGCCATCTCCTTGATCCTCAACTCCTGCTCGACGGTTCTGCGCCATGTGACGTCGGCGTGCGTGCCGATCATGCGCCGCGGCCGTCCCTCTTCGTCCCTGGCCGTCACCTTCCCACGGCTCAGGATCCACAGCCAGTCACCGCCCCGCGATTTCAAACGGATTTCGACCGCGTGGCGCTCGCTCCGGCCCGCCGAATAGTCCTCCATCACCGCCTGGATAGCGTGCATGTCGTCCGGGTGGAGCAACTCTGCGAACGATTCCCACGACGCCGGGAAGGCGCCCGGCTCATACCCCAGCATCGTGTAGTATCGTGGACTGAAGTACACTTCCCCGGTCCGCAGATCCCAGTCGAAAAAGCCCAAGTCGCCGGCGTCGAGAACGGCCTCCAGGCGCTCTTCACTCAGCCTCAAGGCCGGTTCGGTCATCTGCTGGGAAGTGGCGTCCTGAAAAACGCCAAGCAGGCATTGCCTGCCCTCGATCGTTAGCGCCGGCGCGGAGATGCCGCAGTGAATCGTGGCGCCGTCCTTACGCAGCGCAGGGAAAGTGCCGGCCGCGCCCGTTTCACCGGCCGGAATCCGGGCAAACCAGGCGCCGGCAAGCTCCCCTCCCAGAAGATCCTCCGGCGTCAGCGCCAGCAATTCCAGCTTGTCATAGCCGAGCAGCCGGCACATGGCGGGGTTGGCGTAGACGATCTGCCGCGTCGTCGCGTCCGCGGCCAGGATCCCATCCCGCGTATTGTCGAACAAGGCGCCTAGCATTCCTCGGGTTCTGCCGCTGCTCCGTCAGACGGCATTTGCACCCCTATCAACTACCAAGTTGGAGGCTGAAGCGCAAGTGCGGACTCAGGGGAGCGGATCGACGCCGCCGGCGATCCGGTAGCGTTCGTCGGAGACCGCGCGGGCGACAGTGGCATATCCACTCCAGACTGGCGGACGGGGATGGGTGCGGCAAACCTGGACGGACTATTCGGCGGCGCGGGCCGGACCCATGCCAGTCCACTCGGAGAAGAGATCGTTCTTGAGGCCGACGCGGGCCAGGGCGCGGCCGACGGTGGAGTTGACCAGATCGTCGATAGTGGCGGGTCGGCCGTAGAAGGCGGGAACGGGGGGCATGATGACGGCGCCGTTGGCCGCGGCCTGGGACATAAGTCGCAGGTGGCCCGCGTGGAGAGGCGTTTCGCGGACGAGCAGCACGACTGGACGGCCCTCCTTCAACTGAACGTCGGCGGCGCGGGCGATAAGTTCGGAGGAGTAACAGTTGGCGATGGCGGAGAGCGTCTTGATGGAGCAGGGAGCGACGATCATGCCCAGGGTCTCGAAAGAGCCGCTGGCGATGGATGCGCCGATGCTGGCGGGGGAATGGACCACGGTGGCGAGGGCTTCGACGTCCCTGGCGGCCCAGGAGGTTTCCTGGGCGATGGTGGCGCGGGCGGCGGCGCTGAGGATGAGATGGCTCTCGATGGCGGGAAAGCGCGCCAGCGTCTCCAGCAGGCGGATGCCGTAAATGACGCCGGAGGCTCCGGTGATGGCGACGATCAGGCGCTGGGGCAAGGCGGTTGTTCCAGGAGACGGGATTCGACTACCAGAGTAGCGAACCGGGCGAGATCAGGGAGGCCGCCGGCGTAGGCTGTCAGGTTGTCCGCGAGCAGGCTGGGGCCGGGTTGATGGCGGGGGGCGCGGGAGACCATGTGCTGGTGGAGGGCGCGCTCCTCGGCCTGTTCGGCGCGGACCTCGGCATAGAGGAGGAGGCGTTTGAGGGGGGCGCGGAGGTCGTCAGAAAGCCGTGGGGCGCTGGAGACCTGGCGGCGCACGGCGCGGATCGGTTCCACGGCGCCGCGGCGGATGGGATCGGTGAGGGCTTGCAGCTCGCGCCAGAGTCCGGAGTCGATGGCATAGCCGAGATGGGCTGCCCAGGCGGCAAGGAGGAGGCAGTTGACGTTGAGGCCGTGGCGGTCCTGGAGGGAGATGCAGAGGGGTGCGACGCCGTCGCGGGAGAAGAGGCGGAGGGAGAACTGGACGAATGCGGCGGCGTCATCTGGCGGCATGGCGGGGGAGTCTCTTGCCGGTGTTTCCTTTGTGGCGAGCTCCTTTCTGGAGACACCTGAGGTCTATTTCGCTTCCGTAGGGGGCCGCTCAACCGAAGGGGGTACGGCTTCGCCATCGATGTCGGAATCCGCTTCCCCCTGTGAGCCCGCATCGGCTTTTTCTTCCACGGGGTCAGGGAAAACCAAGGGCTGCTGAGAGGCTGGAACGGGGAGATCGGCGATCGACTTCACCGCCAGTTGGCAGCCCTCCGCAAACTTGGCCGCGCCGGCGTCGTCAGAGGAAAGAACGTTCGCGCCGCTCACAAGGGCGATGGCCACAATTTGCCGGTCGAACTTCATCGCGCTCTTGGTAATCTTCATCCCCTCGCGTTGATCTCCTGACCGCCGCGCCTCGCGCAATCGCATTGCGAGTTCCACAGCCGCTCGCTGATCGAAGCTCTCAATGCGGATAAACGCAGAGCCGTGAAGAGTGTTTAGGATATCCTGCACGTCAGCGCCTTCGGTCACCAGCAGTTCGGCGAGCACAGGTGAAGGAACGACGACTTGTTCCTTCTCCGCTTCAAGCCGCTGCACCAAACCGAGCACCCGCTCGCGCGCGTGTTCCACAGGGATGGCATCCCGACCTTGGTGTTGCTCAGCATCGGGGAAAATAAGCAACGACAGGACCGTGTTGTCGAAGGCTACCATCGCGCGCTACTCCTCCCGCAACTGGCGCATCAACTCAATCGGGTTCATGCGTCCGCCTTCAGGAGGGGCCAGACGATTTCTTAGGCCCTCAAAGATCATCGACAATGGCGTCTCGTCCAGCGGCTGAAAGTCCGTAATCTCGAACCTCTTCAGGATCCACCCTCCAGACTCCAACCGTGCCCACGTGCCCGTCCCAAGCACTCGAATAGGCCCGAAGATGTGTGGGGCCAGACGACGAGCGATGGTTTTTGAAGTGACGCAGTGGTGGATTTGCTCTCCGGCTTTGATGTGAACGTTGATAGAGGCGTCACGGGCGCCTATCATGATCATCTCGCCATCGAGGCTGCCGGCCTGAACAACCGGGCCGAGTTTCGTCTCCACGTGACGGTTGCGACCCGGGAACTCGAACAGCGCCGCCTTTCCTCGCAGGACACGCCCAGTCGCGTTGTCCTCGGCGAGCATGTCATCCAGGTCCTTGAATGCATTCCTGGCGGATTGTGCGACCTGCCCATCCAGACGCAGTTCATCCACTCTCCTCGCCACTTTGGGCCGCGCAGTCTCATCCACGCGCGCAAGGACGCTAAGGCTGCCTGGATTCAGTCTTCCGAAGTGAACGTGCTCGTTGTGACCGAGAAGTCCGGCGAAGCCAGACTTGTACTTGGCGAGCCGCGCCATCGGAATGCTCTCCGGCGTGAAGGCGTCGATATAGAGTTCGTAAGTCTCCTCGCCTGGCATTGGGGACACTGTCCTTTCCAGATTGGATTATGACAGAACAGCGCAAGGAACTGGCGGAGAGGGAGGGATTCGAGGCGCTCTCATTTTCTAACTTATTGAAAAGGTAGCAGTTGTCTGCAAAGTCTGCTCCTCGCTGGGCTTGTGCGCCTTCTCGCGTTTCTCATCGGCTCCCACTATTCTCTCTCGCTATCATCTGTCATAGACACCAAACAGACACCACAGGTGCCCATTCGGCCAGCCTAGATGCACCTGAAGGCGCTAGCTGCAGTTCACGGAGCGGCTGCAGTTGCCGCGATCCGTTCGGCACGCACGATGAACCGATTGGGAGCTGCGCCAACGAAGTAGAAGGGATGACAGGTGACCAAGGTGAGGATCTCACCGCCCGTGGGGTACAGTACCGAGACTTCCGTTGGAGCGACCACTCTCGTGGACACCACACGGTAGCGGCATTCACCGCGTAGCGTGGTGACCGTAATGACATCGTTCTGAACGACATTGCGCAAAGGCCGAAAGAACGTGTCGCGGTGCCCGGTAAGCCCCGCGTTCCCTGGTTGCCCCGGCAGCGTCGTGCTGGGAATGTGTCCCACCGCGTGCCGTAGAGTGGATTTGCCGGTGCCTTCGAAGACCACTGCGGAAAGGCCGATGCGCTCGATCTCGATGCGGCCGATCAGACCGTCGGGCCCGATCGCCGCCGGGGTCTCCGGGGAAGCGGCGGACCCGGTTCGTGCTGCACCGCTCCGGGCCGTGCGCTCATCCCCCCGCAGGCGTTCGAGTTCGTGGCTCGCGCGTAGCTGAAAAACCCAGGCGTCCAGCAGAACGAACCCGCAGTAACCCAGCAACGAGACGGCGCAGGCGAAGAGAACGCGCTGTGTCCAGCGTAGAGCAGTCCTCAGCGAGTCGTTGGCAATCAGAAGCCTCACCTTGCACCCTTGTCCTGCACCGGTTTTGACACACCGCCGGCGATGTACCCGGCGCGGGTGCGCACGAGAAGCTTGCCGCGGTCCGTCGACCGGGCGAGTACCCGAATGGCACGATAGGAGCCGTCCCGCGTCGCGTCGGTGGGGACATATCCGATGGTGTTTTGATTGCGAATGTCGCGGGCGATGCGCTCGCAGATAGCCACCGCTGCGCTGTGTTCCTCCGGGAAGAAGGCCTCGCCGCCCGTCGCCTGGGCCAGACGGGTGAGCACCCCCGGATGCGCATCCGGATCAGCGTGGTCGAAGAGACCCACGGTGTAAATGATCGCATTGGATTGTTCCGCCATCTTCATGGCCTGTGCCAGGCTGTGCGCGCTCGCGGTGTCGTCGCCGTCGCTGATGACGATCAGCACTTTCTTGTCCCGGCGCCCCGCCGGTAATCGCTCCAACGCCTTGGCGATCGCGTCGTAAAGAGCCGTTTTGCCTGTGGCCAGTGCGCTCCCGATCGCGCGTTCGAGTTCGGCGGAGCTATTGGTAAATTGGATCGCGGCGGGCAAACCCAGCGTTACGTTCTCGTTGAAGTTGACGACGAACATCTCGTCTTCTGCATTGCTGGACTGGACAAAAATCCGAGCCGCCGTGATCACATCGTTCAGCTTCTGCCGCATACTTCCGCTGTGGTCGACAACCAATCCCACAGTGACCGGAGTGTCTTCGCGCCGGAACAACCGGATGAATTGCCGGACGCTGTTTTCGTAAACCTCAAAATCTTCCTCGCGCAAGTCAGATATCAAGCGGCCCTTCCGATCGCACACCGTAGCGCGCAATACCACCAGGTCGACGTTCACCGAGATTCGGTACGATTCCGGTTCCTGACCGCCGCTGGCCGGAGGCACCTGAGGTCCGGCGTCGCCGCCGAGCGCGAACAAGAGAAGAACCGGAAGAGAGAGCGCCATTGCGGCGCCGCACTTCCGGCCCCACGGTCGTGTCGTTTTCACAGTGACGTTCTTTCTGGCTGTCCCAAGCGCGTTATGGTGGGGTTACACCCGGTTGTTTGTCAGGATGCGATGATCCGGCGATACTCCGGCTGCCACATCGCGTCTTGCACTTGCTGAACAATGTCCTTGAGTTTGACTCGGGCCAGTCCCTCCGCATCCGCTGTCTCGGCAACGGCGGCTGCAACTATCGCCGACACGCTGCGCAGGTTATCAATATGCGGCAGCAGCGACGCACCGGGCTGGCGCACGGTCACTAAACTGGATACGGCGCTTGCTGCCGCCGCGAACATGCCGGCGCTGACCCTCTTGGCCCGCGAGACGACCGCGCCGAGTCCCAAGCCCGGGTAGAGCATGGCATTGTTCACTTGGGCGACGACATACGTCTGCCCCTTGTATGTGACCGGCACGAACGGGCTGCCCGTGGCGATCAGCGCCCGCCCATCAGTCCAGGCAATCAGATCGGCCGGGTGTGCCTCGGCTCGCATGCGAGGATTGGAGAGGGCGAAGATGATTGGCCGCTCCGTTTGTGCGGCCATGTCCTTGACGATCGCCTCGGTGAAGATGCCGGCGGCTGTCGACGTGCCGATCAGCAGTGTCGGTCTCACCCGATGCACCACCTCGGCCAAGCTTGCGCCGCTTCCATCCCCGTCGTGCTTCCAGCCTCTGCTTTCCGCGGCCGGCCGGGCGTACGTCTTCTGGAAGTCGCGCAGTTGGCCGGCCATTGCGGTCGTCAGCAGCCCCTGCCGGTCGACGCACCAGAAGCGCCTGGCCGCATCGCCTTGGGAGAGTCCCTCACGCACCATGGCGTCGCACAACTGGTCGGCGACTCCAATGCCGGCCGTACCGGCTCCCACAATCACCACGCGCTGGCTGCGCAGCGGAGTTCCGCAGGCACGGACAGCGGAGATCACCGCCGCCAGGGTGATCGCACCGGTGCCCTGCATATCGTCATTGAAGGTGCAGATCCGGTCGCGATACTGATCGAGGATGCGCCGACCGTTGCTGGGGGAGAAGTCCTCCCACTGCAGCAACGCATTCGGGAACAGCTTTGCTACGGTGGTGACATACGCCTCGATAAAGGCGTCGTAGCGCTCGCCGCGGACGCGCGCGTGCCGGTTCCCGACATACAGGGGATCGTTGAGCAGACTCTCCCGATTGGTACCGACATCGAGCATCACTGGGATCGCGCGCGTCGGATCGATGCCGCCCGCAGCCGTGTAGATTGCTAGCTTGCCGATGGAGACTTCTATGCCCCCCACTCCCCAGTCCCCGATTCCCAGGATCTGCTCGGCATCGGTGGCGAGGATCACGTCGATATCCTCCGCACCGGCGCCGAAGTTCTTGAACGCGTCTTCTATTGCGTCGGTGTGGTCGATGGAGAGGTACACGCCCCGCGGGCGCCGGCTCTCGTGGTGGTACTGCTCCATCGCCATCCCGACGGTCAGATCGTTGACGATGGGGATCATTTCGCACAGGTGCTCTGAAAACAACCGGTAGAACAGTACCTCATTGCGGTCGTGCAGAGCGGTCAAGTAGATGTTCTTGCTTAGGGCATCCGGCAGGCGGTCGTACTGGATGTAGGCGCGCTCCACCTGTGACGGCAGCGTGGCGATGTCTGGCGGAAGCAGCCCCGTCAGGCCCAGCGCTACTCGTTCTTCCGCAGTGAAGGCCGTCCCCTTGTTCAACAGCGGCGAATTGAGCACGTCCAGCCCGCGCGCCCTGGTCGCATAGAAACCATCCCCATTTTGCGGGTTCTTCGTCGCCATCGCCAGTAGCGGGATAACTCGCTGTTTCATGTTGTTCCTCTCACTTCGTGACGCCGCGTTCCATCTGGCGCAGCACACTGGGGCGGTGCGCGGCGGGCTTGGGGAGGCGCGCCGCGCGCCGACACACTGCTCACCTTCTACCGCAAGCGTCTAGACACTGTGCGGGCGGCAAAAGCTCCACCCAGCGCCAGCAATCCAAGCAGTCCGATCAGCGGCAGGGTGCTCGCCGTGGCCGGGAGCGTCTTCTCAGGTATCGTCGATGCCGGGGACGCTGCCACCGCTACGGGCGTCTGCACAGGCGGGGGCGGAGTAACCACCTGGGCGAGTTGTACTTCCTCTCCCGCGGGCGTGATAGCCATGATGGGCGCCCGCTTGAGCTGAACGACCACCGGCGCCTCCACAGACTTGACAGGCTCAGTTACTTCTAGTGGAATCTCGGTTGCCACAAAGAGCACAGGCGAGTTGGTCTCCTTGGCCAGTTCGAGCGCTTTCGCCTTCGGATACACGAATTCCTCCCCTGAATTGCGGCCTGGGTAGAACCACGCCCGCAGGGCTTCCGGCTGGCCGGCCGGCCGCTCTCTGAACGTGATGACAGTCTTGTCGGTCGCCTGGAGGCGGTAGTTCGGAATGGCCAGGATGGTGGCGTAGACGGTTCTCTCGTCCTCGCTGAAGATCTGGACGATGTGGCGGTCAGACTGCGAGTCCAGAATCTTGAACACGTAGGTGCCGGCCGGCAACACGCCCCATCCCCGAAGGTGGACTGCCGGAATCTCCACAGGAGCACTAAACGTGACTACCGTCTTTTTGTTCCAGTCGTCCGCCTGTGCGCTTGGCGGCAGCATTGCGCCCATGAGCGCGATGCCACACACCGTCGTTACTGCTTTGAAGAGCTTCATTTTCCTTTTCTCCCTTGTTCCAGTTCTTGGGTCTGCTCTTCGCTTCGAGGCGCCACTAGGCGTCGAGATCAACGGGCAGGTCCCTCGACCATACTCAATTGCATTCTGGGAGCCAACGGCGGAGTTCCGGCTTGAGGTCATATGCGCCCACGCCTGGCGGTCCCGGGATCGGGACGAGCGTGCCGGGAATTGACCATACGGAGTCATGTGACCGCGAGTGGTCAAACATCTTCTCAACCTGACGATCCTTGCCGGGTGCCGCTTGTCGGCCTGTTGTCCGCGCAGCGCGCGTGAAGTAGCGACCCTCTTGGGTCCAGGCCTTCCCCCGTCAAGTCCGTGAGCGGGAAAGCACGCCAGCCCGGCGTCCCCTCAAATTGGAGCCAATACAGGAGCCCACCGATCGCCGCCAGGTTGGCGACCAGGCCGGCGAGCGCACTCCCGCCGGCATCGCTATCGAGGATATGCGGCAGATTCCCAAAGACGGTGCCGAGGAGAACGTAGCCCAGCAGGAAACCCAACGCCCAGCGTGTCTTTCGGCCAGAGGCGAGCAGAACGGCCGCAGCCATCTGCAGAAGGCCCCCGAGGGCCAGCGTCTGAGTTCGTGGTCCCCAACGGGCATCCGGCGAAAACATGATGACCAAGCCCGTGGCGCCGAGCGTCTCCGCGAGCCCTGCCAGAAAAAACGAGATGGCGATGAAAGCTCGCGCGCACGCCCGCAGGTTCACCCACTTGACAGGATTCCAGCCCTCGGGCCCTCCAGCCCCAGGTTGCCCATGTTGGCCATGGCGCCAATCCGGGCGCAGGGGCGAAAAGGTCGCTCCGTCCCGGACGAGGAATGGCTGGTCGTGCTCTTCGATACCTTTCGCCGACCAAGCCGCCCTGTCCATTGCCTCACGACCTCCGCTTCATGCGGGATCAGCGCACGTCTACTGCCAACGGGGAAATGGCTGACCGGGATGCCACTCCGCTGGTGGCTCCCACGCGTGGGATCACCCCCGAATCAACCGTCTGCCCTGTGCGCGAGATGGTCTGGAAGTAGAGCTCGTCGCCGGCGATTTCGATGAGCATAAATGAACAGTCCCGGTCATATCCGGCAGCCGTCAGGAGCGTCTTTCTCAGGTTGCCCGAACGCAACGCACCTGAAGCCCCTTCGGTAAAGTAGGTGATGCCCTTTTGCGGCTTCACGCGCTCATAAACGTGGTCGTGCCCTGCGAAGACGACCTGAACTCCGTATCTTACGAAGAGCGGTTCCAACACAAGGCGGAGTTCGGTGGATGAGCCATGGAAGGCACCGGAAGAATAGAGTGCGTGATGGAAATAGCAGATGGTCCAACTCGACCCTGAGTTCTGCAACTCCTTCTCCAGCCAGGCGAGTTGCGCCGGGTTCATGTAGTTCGTGTCGAGAGCGAAGAAGCGAACGTCACCCTTCTTGTAGGTGTAGTACTGCAGCCCGTTCATATTGAAGGGCTTATAGAACCGCTGGTTGGGCTTGTCGTGGTTGCCGAGCGTCGCGTAAAACGGGATCCCTGCGTCGAGCAAGGCCTTGTAGGGCCGCTCAAACTTGGTCTTGTAGTCGCCCGGGGAGTCCCCCCCATAGATGTTGTCGCCCACCGTAATCACGAAGTCGAAGGGGGCTTTCTGACGATACCGAGCCATCTCTTCTGCCAACTCATATTGCGGCTTCTCTCCCGTCCCCATGTCGCCGATGACCGCGAAGCGCACCGAGTTCGGTTTCAGCGGCAGGGTCAACTCTTGGGCGATGAGCGATAGGCCCAGTGCGGCGAGAGCGACAGAGGAGAAGCCGGCGGCGCGGCGAGTGACAGGCATCATGGGGTGTTCAGAGGAATGGCGTTCGGGATGAGATCCACTATCAAACCGGCCTTCGTGTCCTTCAGCGTCAGGTCGCGCCCAACGATCCGATAGGCCAGGTCCTTGGGCAGTTGAGGTAGTTTGCTCAACAAAGTCGGCGGTGTGGTCGTCAGCGGGATGTCCTCCGGGTGAATATCGTTCACATGTAGACGAACAACCCTTTCGGACGGGTCGTCCCGGCGGATTGTCCTGCGTGCAAGCCGGGCCTCCGGCCCCAGGAACTCCTCGCGAATGATCCTGCGGAACGTCTTCGACACTTCAATGGTAAATATGTCGCCCTGATGCGCGCCGCCGCGTGCCTGGGCGATCTTCCTGGCCAGCGCCTGCTGGTGCGCGGCGATCCGAGCCACTTCGTTGGTTGGCTTCAGGACCGGCAGCGAAGCCTCCACATCCTTCTGCAGCTTGACATATTGCCGGATACGGGCCGTGAAGATCTTGAAGACCCGTGCCTCCTCGACGCTGACTGGCGGCGCCTGGGCGTGGTGGGTCAAGCCGGATGACACAACCTCAGGCAGCAAAAGCCACGGCAGCAAGCCGACAACCCCAACTCGACTGCTCATACTAGGACCCCTCCAAGGACTCATTCACCATCTCCTTAACGCGCTCCCGGACAGCTTCCTGCACCGCTTCCTTAACGGTCTCCTTCATTTCCTTCAGACTCAGACCCGCGCTCTCCGTGTCTGACGCCACTTGTTTCACCGCTTCCTCAACCACAGGATTCAGCGGCGACAGCTCCTTGAAGAGCGCCTTCATGGCCTTCCTAGAGACTTTGGGTTTGGATTCAGGCCGCTGGCCTTCCTCGGCCGCTTTTCTCTCCCAATCCGCTTCGAAAGTCCGGACGAGCCCGCTCACCGCTTTCGCCTCATGGACAATCATGCCGACTTCGCGCCGCGAGTCCAGTTCGGCCTTGCGCAGGCTCTGGCTGCCCACAAAGGCCTGCCGCCGGTCGCGGATGATCGTACGCGTGTGCAGACGCAGGCCGGCGAGAGGGCGGATGTCCAGGCCCGGGTATCGCTTGCTGACGCGGCCGATGACTTTGACCTCAACCCCCGCCTTCGCCCGATCCTTGAGAACTCGCAGCATTTCCGGGTCGGCAATCAGTGGGTCATAAATCAGCAACTGCGTTCTGGCCTTGCCGATAAACGCGGCCAGCAGGCTGCGTGCGTTGGCGGGGCTGACAATGAAGCCATCGAGTGCGGGCGTATAGGGTTGTCGCGTGGAGTCGGCTTCAAACAGCTTCACCGCTTCGCGCACAAACTTGACTTTGCTTGTGACGAGGCCGAAGCCGCGGCTGTGGTCGATGTCAAGGTGGGTGAAGTTGAAGGACAAGACGTAGAGCAGCCGGCGGTCGATAATCATCAGCTTGTCGTGGTAGCGCACCAGATCGCTGGCCGTCCGCGAGACGGCGACGCCCACCTCGAGCAGACGCATCTCGAGCTTGCGCAGGTTGATTTCGCCGCCCCGGTTTGTGTACGCAATCAACGCGCTTACCGAAACGCCGCGGGTGACGGCGGCCTTTAGCCCCGCCTCAATGTCAGCGCGATCAAAACGGAAAATGGCGATTTCGATGCTCTTCTTGGCATTTCGGATTCCCGAGAGAAGCGGGGTGATTCCGTCGTCGGGTTGGATCAGCAGAGTCACGGGCGCTTCACCTGGTCCCCGAGCCCGAACTTCGGGTGCTGTTCGCAGTGCGAGCGCATTGCCGGTGACTGTTCGGCGCGGCTGGACGGATCATTCCCGCTCTCCTCCCTTGCGACACTACTTGTAAACGACTTCAGTTGTCTTGAAGTTGCAGGTTGAGGCCCACAACTTGAAGAGCGGACGGAACCGGCCAATGGCCTGCATGGAGGATCGCAAGACCGCGATGCACCGCATAGTCCCTTTCGCAGGACTTCTGACCGCAGGTGGTCACATGACCGCATTTCGTTACAAGCTCGACTTTCCCCATTGGCCCGGCAAAGGGCGGCGCGGGCCGTTCCCGAAACTCGAGGAGCGAGACGAAAGCACGGCGGGGCGCCCAGTCCGATCGGGACTGAAATCTTGCGCCGAACACGCCACATGTGTCAAACGGCGGTGGCCGCTCCCGGTCCACGCCTGGTGTGTGCGGCGACCGTGAACCGTAGTGACCTCCGCGAGACACGCGATCCGGGATGGCGTGGCACGTGCACGGGCAATACTGTCACGCAGATCCTCCCTGAACAGAGGAGTGAACCGCGCTGTTTTTCAGGAGGTGCCATGAAAGCGTTCGAGGGTGTTGTTGCGAATCTTGTCCTTCTCGTCCTGGCGTTGCCTGTTTTCGCCCAGCAGGCCAGACCCGCAGCGGTACTGTGGCGCGACTGGCCCGACGTAGGGGCACTGAATCTTCTGGACGGGCCGGGAGGGAAAGCTCGGGCGCCGGGGAACAGCTTCAAGTTCATCAAGGAATCCAAGGGCGGGAGCACGCCCAAGTTCGACGTCGAAGATGAAAATGGTACCAAGTGGAAGGTGAAACTAGGTCCTGAGGCGAGGCCGGAAACCGCAGCGGCGCGCCTGCTGTGGGCAGCCGGTTACTTTGCCGACGAGGACTACTACCGGCCGCAAATCCGCGTGCAGGGGATGGCGCCGCTCTCGCGTGGCATGAACTATGTCTCAGGCGACGGCGTGGTTCGCGGGGCACGACTGGAGCGTGCAGGGGACGGAGGGAAGGCAACTGACTGGAGCTGGTATGAACCCCGCATTGCCGGAACGCGGGAGTTCAACGGGCTCAGAGTGATGATGGCGCTGATCAATAACTGGGACCTGAAGACCGACAACAACTCAGTCCATGCACAGGACGACACCGCGCAACGTTACTTTGTCTCCGACTTGGGCGCCAGTCTCGGACGCACAGGCAGCAGCTGTTCGCGCAGCAAGGGCGTGATGACGGACTACGCCGATAGCAAGTTCGTCAGTAAGGTGACGCCCTCTCACGTGGACTTCGTTATGCACAGCCGTCCCTTCTTCCTGCTGTTTGTGTTCAATCACAACTATTACAGCCTCCGAGCGCGGATGGAGAGCATCACCCGGCGCGTCCCCATCGCAGACGCGCGCTGGCTGGGAGAACGGCTGGGCCGGTTCTCCAGCGAACAGATCGGCGATTGCTTCCGCGCCGCCGGTTTTTCGCCCACTGAGGTCGAGGGTTATACCAAGGCCCTACTGCGGCGCATCGACACGCTGAAGAAGCTCTAGCCCAACTTCCGCAGCACTGGTCCCGCCAAGACTATCTTCCGGGCAGGTTTCGACAGCAGGAGCGCTGCTGACAAGATCGATCTGATTTGTTTTCGGTGCATCGCTGCGTGCCAGCGCGGGTTGCTGATGTGGAAGTA
>JACRBC010000012.1 GCA_016213245.1 Candidatus Solibacter usitatus
ATCGGAGGCAGGACGGGAGGTCCTCGCGATGGCTGGCATCAAAGAACTCGTTGAGGAAATTGCGAAAGCACTTGTGGACGTCCCGGAAGAGGTGCAGGTCCGCGAGGTGCAGGGTGAGCAGGTGACCGTGCTCGAACTGCGCGTGGCGCCGGGCGATCTCGGCAAGGTGATCGGCAAGCAGGGGCGCACTGCGCGCTCGGTGCGCACGCTGCTGGGCGCCGCCGGGATGAAGCTGAACAGGCGCTTTACGCTGGAAATTCTGGAGTAATGGAGCCCGGCTCCCCTCCCCCGCTGGAAGGCTGGGTGCTCGTCGCGGTGCTGGGCCGTACCCGGGGCCTGAAGGGCGAGATCTACGCCGACGGCCGGGACCGCCCGGAGCGCTATGCGGCTTTGAAGCGGGTCTGGGTGAGGAAACCAGACGGCGAATTCGCCAACCAGGGCGAGCCGCTGGCGGTGACGGGGGCGCGGCCCTACAAAGGCCGGCTGCTGTTCCGGTTCGCCGGCATCGATTCGGTCGATGCGGCGGAGAGCCTGACGGGATGCGACGTGGTAGTTCCGAGGGCGGAACGGCCCTCGCTACCCGAAGGTGAGTATTATCTGGCCGACCTGGTCGGCTGTGGAGTTTTCGACCGGAGCTCGGGCCGCAAGCTCGGCACGGTCACCGGCTGGCAGGAGTCAGGCGGGCCGATGTTGTTGGAGATGACGGCCGAGGGAGGCCGCCCCGAAGAGGCGGTGTGGATCCCCTTCGCCCGGTCGATTTGCGTGGAGATCGATCCCGCCGGCCGGCGACTGGTTTTGGAGCCGCCCGAAGGCCTGCTGGAGTTGAATCAGCCGGCTGGCGCCAGCCAGAGTGCTGAATTGGAACAGGAAGAGACCGCCGGATGATCTTCCACGTGCTGACGATATTCCCGGAGTTTTTCCGGGGCCCGTTCGAGCACGGGGTGGTCGCCCGGGGGGGGAAGAGCGGTCTGCTGCAGATCAGGATTCACAATCTGCGCGACTGGACCTTCGACTTCCACAAGAGCGTGGACGACCGGCCGTTTGGCGGCGGCGAGGGGATGGTGCTGAAAGCTCAGCCCATCTTCGAGGCGGCCGAGACGGTACTACCGGAGCGCGACCGGACCAGGCAGAGGATCGCGTTGCTGTCGGCGCATGGGCCGCTGTTTGACCAGCGGTCGGCGCGGCGGCTGTTGGAGTTTGAAGAGGTGTTGCTGATCTGCGGGCGCTACGAGGGCGTCGACGAACGGGTCAGCCAGCATCTGGCCGACGAGGAGATCTCGATCGGCGACTATGTTTTGAGCGGCGGCGAACTGGCCGCCGCGGTAGTTGTGGACGCCGTGGCCCGGCTCATCCCGGGCGTCCTCGGTAACGAGGAGTCTTCGCAGCGGGAGTCGTTTTGCGGCCCCGGGGAGGACGCGGAGACGGAATCCGGCCAGGCCGGGATTCTGGATTGTCCGCACTACACGCGGCCGGCCGTGTTTCGCGGCTGGAGCGTGCCGGAGGTGCTGCTCGGCGGAAATCACGCAGAGATCCGCAAGTGGCGCAACCGGGCCGCGCTGGAGAAAACCAAGCGGCTCCGAGCCGACCTGCTGGGCCCACGAGCCGGCGGGCGGACTCCGGAGCGAGAGTAGAAAGGTGAGAAGGTAGCAGCCTTATGATGAGCCCGTATCTGAGCAAAGTGCTGAACAAGAACAAGCGGACCGACCTGCCCGAAATCCGCATCGGCGACACCATCAAGGTGCACGTGAAGATCAAGGAAGGCGAAAAAGAGCGCCTGCAGGTCTTTGAAGGCGTGCTGCTGGCCCGGCACAACAGTGGCATGGGCGAGACGATCACGGTGCGGAAGGTCAGCTTCGGCCAGGGCGTGGAGCGCATCTTCCCGCTGAACGCGCCGGTGATCGATCACATCGACGTGGTCCGCAGCGCCAAGGTCCGCCGTTCCAAGCTGTACTACCTGCGCGCCCTGCGCGGCAAGGCGGCCAGACTGAAGGAGCGCGAGAAGTAGCGGGAGGCGGCGCGTGCGTTGCACCAGCCGGATTGAGGATGAGGTGCGGCGCATGGGCTTCGCCCGCGCCGCCGGGGTGGACGAGGTGGGCCGTGGCTGCCTCTTCGGCCCCGTCTACGCGGCGGCTGTGATCCTCGATCCCGGACGCCCGGTGGCCGGGCTGGCCGACAGCAAGACGCTGGAGCCGGGCCGGCGCGAGGCGCTGGCGCGGCTGATCCGGGAGCGCGCCGAAGCCTGGGCGGTGGCCGAGGCCTCCGCCGCCGAGATCGACCGGATCAACATCCGGGAGGCATCGCGGCTGGCCATGCGGCGCGCCGTGGAGGCGTTGCGGCCGGCCTGCGACTATCTGCTGGTGGACGCAATGACCATCGACTGGCCGGTTCCCCAGCAGGCTCTCATTCGCGGCGACGCGCGGGTGCGAGCCATCGCCGCCGCTTCCATCCTGGCCAAGGTGGCCCGGGATGCGTGCATGTCGGCGCTGGATGCCGACTACCCCGGCTACGGCCTGGCCCGGCACAAGGGTTACCCGACGCCGGAGCATAAGTCCGCGCTGCTGCGGCTGGGGCCCACCCCGCTGCACCGCCGCAGCTTCGCCCCGGTGATGGAGGCGCTGCAGGAAACACTATGACTCCAGAGCGCCCGGCGGGAGAGAGTTCCGCGACGCCGCCGGCAGATCATGCCGAACCGCGGCGCGCGCAGTGGGCCGAAAAGCTGGCAGCCATCCTGTTTTGCATCTTCTGCCTGGAATTGGGCCTGTTCCTGCTGTTTTTCCCCTGGCTGGGCTCGCTGTGGAACAACAACTGGTTCATCACCCTGAAGCCGCAGTGGCGCACGGTACTGCTGAGCCAGGAGGTGCGCGGCGCCGTCAGCGGATTGGGGATACTGAATCTCATCGTCGCCTTCCTCGAAATCATCCGGCTGAGGCGCTTCGCGGGGCGCTGAGCCGCGCTGCTTCGGATTCACGCCGCCAGCCGTTCATCCTCCCCCTCCACCAATTCCTCCACCACCAGCCGCAGCCCCGAACCGCAACTCAGCGGCTCCAGCCTGACGACGGCGCCGGGTTCCACGGTCTTGTCGAGCACCAGCCGGGCCAGCGGCTGGATGATGTGGCGGTGGATGACGCGCTTCAACTCGCGCGCCCCGTAACGGGGGCTCACGCCGCGGTCAATGAGAAACTCGCGCGCCTCGCCCGTCAGGCGCAGACGGAAGGCCGCCGGGCCGAGCCGGGTGGAGATGTGGCGCTCGAGCGCGGCCAACTGCAGGTCGAGAATCCGCTCGATGTCCGGCCGGGCCAGCGGCCTGTAGGTGATCATGCGGTCGATGCGGTTCACGAACTCGGGGGAGAAGCGGCGGCGCACGGCCGAGGCGCCGATGGCGTCGAGCCGCCCGGGGCAGGCCGGGTCATGAATGAGCCCGGCCAGCCCGTAACGGCGGCCGAACTCGGCCTCCATCTCACGCGCCCCGAGATTGGAGGTCATGAAGATGAGGCTGCGCTCGAAGTTCACGGCCGTGTTGTCGCCGAGTTTCAGCGAGGCTTTGTCGAGCACGCCCAGCAGCAGCCGGACCATGGACGGCGCGGCCTTCTCGATTTCGTCGAACAGGATGACCGACAGGCTCGACCGCTCGCTGGCGACTGCGTTCAGCTTGTGCTGGCTGATCATCGGATGGGTTTCGCGGTGGCCCAGATAGCCGGGCGGCGCCCCGATGAGCTTGGCCACTTCGTGTTCCAGCTGGAATTCGCCGCAATCCACCCGCAGGACGTTGCGTTCGCTGCCGTGCAGCGCCTCGGCAAGCGCCTCCACGGTGCGCGTCTTGCCGGTGCCGGTCGGGCCGAGCAGCAGGAACACGCCGACGGGCCGGCCTTCGGGCGAGAGCCCGGCTTCGAACAACTCCACATAGGGGACGATCGTCTCGACGGCCTCGTCCTGGCCGGCGACGCGGCACCGCAGGCGGGCGGCGAGATCCGGGCCGGACGGCGCGGAGCGGATGGCGCGGCCCCGGATGGGTGTGGTCTGGAATGACATGCAGCAGTCTGAGCCTCCGGGCAGATTGTACACTGCCGGACCAAGCTTTTCGGTCTGTGAGGAGCGGTTTCGCGCACCGCGGCCGGGCTCGCGGCCATGTAGCTAACTGTTTAAGAATGAGTGAATTGCATCGGCAATCCGGGGGCAGGCGTGGCCGTCTCCAAAAGGATTTTCAATGCGTGTGAACGGCTCTCGCGCCGAAGGCGATTTCAGGAGTTTGGCGACCTCGGCCTCGATGCGGTCCGGCTCGGTGCCGACCAGAATGGCGGTGCCGGCTTCCACGGCCTCCTGGCGCTCGGTCTTGTCGCGCATCACCAGCACCGGCTTGCCGAACGACGGCCCTTCTTCCTGCACGCCGCCGGAATCGGTGAGCAGAATGTCGGCGCGCCGCATCAGGTCCACAAACGGGACGTAGTCGAGCGGTTCGATCAACGTCACGCCCGGCACTCCTTCGAGCCTGCGTCCGACCACGGCCCGTACGTTGGGATTGGGATGGACCGGGTAGATGATCCCGGTGTCGCCGCGCGCGGCAATGCGCAGCACGGCCTGGCAGATGTTCTCGAACCCCTCGCCAAAGCTCTCGCGGCGGTGCGCGGTCATCAGGATGAGATGCTTGCCGGGCGGAGGCAATACGCCGCAGTAGCCCGGCCACTGGCCGAGTTCCAGCCGCTTTCGCGTATACAGGAGCGCATCGATGCCGGTGTTGCCGGTGACGAAGATGCGATCCGCAGCGATTCCCTCGGCCGTCAGGTTGGCGGCGGAGCGGCGCGTGGGCGCGAAATGCAGCGCGCTGAGGCGGGTAGTGAGCACGCGGTTCAGCTCTTCGGGAAAGGGCTGGGCGAGGTCTCCCGTGCGTAGCCCGGCTTCGACATGGCCCACGGGGATGCGATGGTAGAAGCCGGCCAGCGCCGCGGCGAAAGTCGTGGTGGTGTCCCCCTGGACCGCGATCATGGCGGGGCGTTCCCGTTTGAGGACTGTTTCCAGGCCTCCGAGAACGCGCGCGGTCAGTTCCGGCAACGACTGATTGGGCTGCATGACATTGAGGTCATGATCGGCCTCGACGCCGAACCGCTCCAGCATGGCGTCGAGCAGTCCCCTGTGCTGGGCCGTGACGCAGACTTTGACCTGGAACTGCAAGGGCCGCTCGCGCAGGTGCAGCACAAGGGGGCACAGCTTGATGGCCTCCGGCCGCGTGCCGAACACGATGAGGATCTTGTCGGGAGTCATGAGACGCCCCGGCCGCCGGCAGGCAGACCGCGGGTCTGGTGCTGTGACATGAAGGGAGACGGACTACTTGTGGCGGTAGGTGATGCGGCCCTTGGTGAGATCGTACGGCGACATCTCGAGGGTGACCCGGTCTCCGGCGAGCACGCGGATGCGGTTCCGCCTCAGCTTGCCGGCCAGGTGCGCCAGGACCACGCGTTCCTGGTCCAATTGGACGCTGAACAGGCCGCTGGGGAATTTCTCAACGACGGTGCCGGTCACTTCGATGCAATCTTCTTTGCTCATCTTCCTCCCGAGTAGTGGAATTCATCCGCGGCCGCAGAACGCGGCGCGGCGCATCCACAGTATAGCCCAGATTGGCGGGGACGCAGAGCGCGTTCCGATTGGATCAAACTCGTCTCAGTCATGCCGATACGAAGGTGTGGGGAGGTTCTCTTACAGGTGAAGAGCGACTTGGTCAGCCTGAAGCAGAGCCTCGACAGCCTGGAAATGCGCGATGCGCTCTTCGCCAAGGCGGTGGACTGCTATGCCGAGGCGCTCGGCGGCGTGGAGACGCACGTCATCCGGCCTTTCACCGTTCAGCAGGGCGAGTCCCTGCCCAGCCTGGAGAGCGCCCGGCGGCAACTCCGGCAACGTCCCGACAACGCCGCCTTGGACCAGGCGCGCTCGAGCCTGGACGGATCACTGCGGCTGGCGTCCGAGCGCCTGCGGTTGCGCCTGGCGGGCGCCGTCGAACTGGCCGATGTGTTGCGGCTGCTGGACCAGACGACCTCCTCCATCGAGCGGCGCGGCAACCAGCGCGGGACGCAGTTGAAAGGGGTGGCCGCGCATCTGGAGTCGGTCGCCGAACTGGAGAGCTTCGCCGAAGTCAGGGAGCAGATCCGCGCCAGGGTCCGGCAT
Source organism: Candidatus Solibacter usitatus (assembly GCA_016213245.1). Lineage (GTDB taxonomy): Bacteria > Acidobacteriota > Terriglobia > Bryobacterales > Bryobacteraceae > Paludibaculum > Paludibaculum usitatum_A. Next base: position 6,154 of record JACRBC010000012.1, read on the forward strand.
CTCACTGATCTCGTGGAGGAGATGCACCGGGAGAATGTCCAGTTGGTCTCCGAACTCGATCGTGAAATGACCACCTACCGCCGCAAACTGGACGAAGTGGAACTGATGGCCAACCGCGATTCGCTCACCGGGCTGGCCAACCGCCGCGCGCTGCATGCGCAGATGGACGAGCACATCAGCAGCGGGGCGCCCTTCTGCCTGCTGCTGATGGACCTCAACCGCTTCAAAAGCATCAACGATGCACACGGCCACCTGGCCGGCGACGAACTGCTGCGCAGCTTCGCCGCCCGGCTCCGCCACCATCTGCGGCCGGGCGATACCGCGGCGCGCTGGGGCGGCGATGAGTTCGTCGTGATCCTCCCCTGCGGGCTGGGTGACGCCATGTCCCGGTCGCAACTGCTCGAACAGACCCTGCGCGGCGACTACACGGTCGCCCCTTCGGGCAAGGCCATCAAGGTCAGAATCGGCGTCACTGTCGGGGTGGCCGAACACAAGCAGGGTGAATCCGCGGAACAACTGACGGCCCGCGCCGACGCGCTCCTCTATACCCGCAAACAGGCGCGCTAGCCCCCTCCATCCTTGCTAGGATCGGAGGGGTAGCCCTGAGTTGTGCGGCCATTCAAAGACAAAGTAGTGCTCATCACGGGCGCGGGGCGGGGGATCGGCAAGCGCCTGGCCATCGGATTCGCTCACGCCGGCGCGCGGGTCGGGCTGCTGGCCCGGAGCAAGGCCGAACTCGACCTGGCGCATCTCGAAATCGAACACGCCGGCGGGATGTCCCTGCGGCTGCGCGCCGATGTCCGCGACTTCGAGCAGATGACGGCCGCGGTGGACAAGCTCGAGGCCCAGTCCGGCCAGGTCCAGATCCTGATCTGCGCGCACGCCGTCTTCGGCCACCTGGGAGCGCTGCTCGATGCCCCGCCGCGGGAATGGGCCGACGCCGCCGCCACCAACCTGGTGGGTACGATGCACGCCTGCCGCGCGGTGCTGCCTCACATGACCGAGCGCCGTCAGGGCAAGATCGTGTTGCTGGTCGGGCCGGGTGCGGATGCGCCGCGCCCGGGATTCAGCGCCTACGCGGCCACGCAAGCCGCGCTGGTGCGCTTCGCCGAGACCCTCGCCGAGGAGGTCCGGGAGTGCAATGTCCAGGTCAATTGCATGAATCCGGGTCCCACTTACACCAGCCTGACCGACGAGATCCTGCTGGCCGGCCAGCGCGTCAATGCCAGGGAATCTCAGGAGGCCATCCAGGTTCGCGCCACCGGCGGCACGGCGCCGGAAAAGCAGGTTCACCTCGCTCAGTTCCTGGCCTCGGACCGTTCCAATCACGTCAGCGGCAAGCTGATTTCCATCAGCGACGACCTCAGGAAGATCGAGCACGGCAACGCTCACGCCGAGATCTTCACCCTGCGCCGGATCCAGAAGCTGTGAGGCGGCTAGACCGCCGAATACTTGTCGGCCTTGTGGTCCCAGAGCATTTTCTTGCCGGTCTTGTAGCTCATCACCGAGAGGAAGCCGGGTATGGCCGCCTCATAGCCGGCTGAGGGCGGCGCGACGGGCCGTTCCACGCCCAGGATGGAGTGCAGGAAGTTGCGGATGTGCGCCTCCACGGCCAGATGGTCGTTGTTGGGGATGGTGATCGACAATTCCTTGCGCGCCTTGATGGCGTCGGAGACGCCGGGATAGGCCTCAGGGTAGAAGTTCAGCGTCTGGCGGCTGATCACCTCGATGGTGCCGTCGTTGCCCAGGAACTGCTCGCCGTAGCCGAAGCGCGCGTTGCCCAGGTAGCAGGAGTAGTTGATGTGGAACTTGTCGCCGTAGTCCATCAGCACG